>CAZCOZ010000060.1:7943-13108 GCA_964500555.1 uncultured Thiotrichaceae bacterium
AAAAAATAAACCGAGCAAAGGTAAGCTGAAAAAGAATAAACCGAAAAAAGATAAATATTGAACCGCGCGATGAAATAAACGGTAATTTATTGCATCAGTGTTACAGAAATCGGAGATGTTATTTTGTGGTTTCATTAAGGTATTTAAATTTGGGTTTAAATTTTTATAAGTCATTGAATTTATATGTATTAACATCTTGTATCGATTCTAGTTGATAATCCCCAAAAACACAGGATTACACGTGTTTAGGTTGAAAATTGAGGCGTGCCAAAGGGTTAGCGGAGTCATGCCAGCCTGGCCTGATAATAGCGACAGGAGTTTGTAAAAATCATTAATTCGTATAGAATTGATGGTTTTTTCTCTGCAAAGATCGGCTGGAAAGCTTATGTCACAAAACAATTCTGATAAAAAGAGTCCTCGAAAAATAGCCGTGGTAATGGGCAGCGAAAGCGACTGGCCCATTATGCAGCATGCGACCGCGCAGCTCGATGATTTTGGTGTGGATTACGTAGCCAAAGTGGTTTCGGCGCATCGCACGCCAGATCTATTATTTGAATTTGCTGAAACTGCACGTGATAATGGTTTTGCTGCGATTATTGCGGGTGCGGGTGGTGCTGCACATTTACCCGGTATGCTTGCCTCGAAAACGACTTTGCCTGTGCTTGGCGTGCCAGTCCCTTCAAAATACCTGAAGGGAATGGACTCTTTGTTATCGATTGTGCAAATGCCAAAGGGTATTCCGGTAGCAACGTATGCGGTGGGTGAGGCTGGTGCGGCAAATGCTGCGTTGTCAGCTATTTCAATGTTGGCAATTAGCGATGAGGGGCTGGCGAAAAAGTTAGCCGTATTTAGAGAAAGGCAAGAGCAAAGCGTTTTCCATATGACAGTGCCACCAACGGCAGATTATGATTAGCCGCCAACGGCAGATTATAATCAGCAGTGACGCCTGCTATAGATGTTCGATGTCGATGCTTATCATAAAGAATAAATAATTTCTAAAAATGCCTGACAATAAAATATTACCTAAGAAAGTATTGCCTAAGCAAATTTTACCTGGCGCAACGTTAGGTGTGTTGGGTGGTGGTCAACTGGGTCGTATGTTTTGTGTGGCGGCGAGAACCATGGGATATCGGGTTGTCGTGCTTGACCCCGATCCGCACTGTGGAGCAGGTTTAATTGCTGATGTTCATATAAAAGCAGATTACACTGATCAGTCAGCATTAGTGGAAATGGCTGAGTTGTGCGATGCCATAACTCTGGAGTTCGAAAATATTTCATCACAGAGCGTACGTTTTATTGCCGAAAAAACGCCCGTCTATCCTGATGCAGATTCCCTTGAAATTGCACAAAATCGCGATGTAGAAAAACAGTTTGCGCAAAAAGCAGGCTTACGACCAGTGCCTTATTTTAGTATCGCGAATGAAGAGGGGTTAACGAGCGCAGCAGATGAAATTGGTTTTCCTGCCATCTTGAAAAGTAACACCTTAGGTTATGACGGAAAAGGTCAGTTTGTGGTTAATAATTTAGCAGAGTTAAAAGCGGCTTATGCTGAAGTTGGTAAAGTTGATTGTGTGCTGGAGAAAAAAATTAATATTCGTTGTGAAGTATCTGCTATCGTCGCGAGAAATGCCCGTGCTGAATTAGCGGGTTTTCCAGTGGCAGAAAACCAGCATGTAAACGGTGTGCTACACATGAGTATTGTGCCTGCTCGTGTTTCAGATGAAATAACAAAATCAGCGATTGAAGGTGCATCCGTTCTTGCTGATGCTTTGTCTTATGTCGGCGTATTGGCTGTTGAGTTTTTTGTTAGCGACGATGATGTATTGTATTTCAATGAAATGGCATCGCGACCACACAATAGTGGGCATTACACGAAGGACGCTTGCGTGACATCGCAGTTCGAACAGCAGGTGCGCATGATGTGTGGTTTAACGCCAGGTGATACACGGTTGATGTCATCTGTGGTGATGGTGAATATGTTAGGCGATCTATGGCTGCCTGACTGGTCTGAAATTTTCGCACAGAATAATATTAAGTTACATCTTTATGGAAAAACGGAAGCAAGGGGAGGGAGGAAGATGGGGCACTTTAACGTTTTATCGGAAGATGTTGAGTCTGCGTTAGTTGTAGCTGAGGGTGTTTTTAACGCCCTCAATGAAAAATGAGAAATGAAAAGTGAAAAATGGTAAAGCCGTCATTGCCACGCTACGCTCGCAATGACAAAATTTTTCATTTTTCATTTTTCATTTTTCATTTTTCATTTTTCATTTTTCATTTTTCATTGGCGGTTCATCTACGCCGATTTTGACTATTTCTACTACGGTTTTGGTTTCTATTGCCGGCTCCATGATGTCCCCCAGGGCGAGGCCTCCTCTCCATTTTTATCGGTGGTTTTGGTTCGATGAGTAATTCGCCCGTAACAGGCTCCTTGCCAATTTTTTGATCAATATACTCTTCTATATCCATAATATAGTGCGCGTAGTCTTCACATGCAAAACTAATAGCGGAGCCGCTTGCGCCAGCGCGAGCGGTGCGACCGATACGATGCACATAGTCTTCCCCCGATTGTGGTAGATCAAAATTAAACACATGACTGACTTCTGGGATGTGTAAACCACGTGCTGCTACATCGGTTGCAACTAAAGTATTAAACTCACCGTCCTGAAACTTCTTTAACAAAGTCTGACGTTTTTTCTGGGGCACGTCACCCGATAATAATGCCGACTTATAACCATTGCCTTCTAACCAGGCGTAAACTTTATCGGCAACTCTTTTGGTGTTAATAAAAACAATGCTGCGAGACGGTTTTAATTTAGTCATTAAGCCTAACAATAAAGGTATTTTTTCTTCATTGGCAGGGTAGTAAATTGACTGTTCGATTTTATCTGCAGTTTTTGTTTCTGCTTTAATACGAATTTCAGCGGGGTCATTCATGTGCACGTAAGCAAGTTCACCGACGCGATGCGATAGTGTCGCAGAAAATAATAAACTTAATCGTTTATCTGGAGAAGGGCATCGACTTAATAAATATCGCATATCATCAATAAAACCTAAATCGAACATGCGGTCAGCTTCATCTAAAACAACAACGTCACATGCCTTTAAATCAAAAACGCGTTGTTTGAAAAAATCGATGGTACGACCGGGAGTACCAATAAGAACATCGACACCGTTCTGCAGAATGTTGCGTTGTTTGTCATAGTCAGTACCGCCGTAAGCTAAGCCAAACGTTAACTCAGTATGTTTTCCAATAGCGACGGCATCTTTATGTATTTGTATTGCTAATTCACGAGTGGGTGCAAGAATCATTGCGCGAGGTTGATTGGCGCGACGGTTTTCTTTCGCGGGATGTGTGAGTAGATGATTGATGCACGCCACCATAAAAGCAGCGGTTTTACCTGTTCCTGTTTGTGCTTCGCCAGCAACATCTTTGCCTGCTAAAGCAATAGGAATACTTTGCTCCTGAATCGGTGTGCAAAATTCAAAACCAGTGTCATTGAGCCCTTTGATTAAGTCAGGAGTAAGATCGAAGTCCGAAAAACGTGATTCAGTAAGATGATTCATGGGGTGGTAGCATACATGAAATTATAATGCGCGTCTTTCTTAGGGGTATTACGAAAATGGTGCTTATATGGTATTTATTTAGATGCTTTAAAGATTGTTTTTTAGGGGTGTACAAATAGGAAAAATAGGCTAATATAGAGACATCATTATCTTGATGTTTCTATTTGCTTCGGCAAAATTTCGATAAACAAAAAAACAGAATATTCAAAAACCAGATTATCAAAAAATTAGGTTATCCGAAAATAAACTTTTTCTAGTCGTTAACGCGACACATTATAAATAAACTATTTAAATGAGGTTTCACGTTGAGCAGCGATATTGTTTACGTTACAGACGATTCTTTCGAAACAGAAGTGCTACAGTCCGAAGTGCCGGTTCTTGTCGATTATTGGGCAGAGTGGTGTGGTCCCTGCAAAATGATTGCGCCGATACTTGAAGAAATAGTTGGTGAGTATGCTGGCAAGTTAAAAGTTGCAAAATTGAATATAGATGAAAATTCAGCAACACCACCAAAATTTGGTATTCGTGGTATTCCAACACTCATGATTTTTAAAGACGGTGATGTTGAAGCGACTAAAGTTGGCGCTTTATCTAAATCACAGTTAACAGCGTTTATTGATAGCGTTTTATAATGCTAAAGCTTCCTCATTCTACTCTTTTGAATTTAGCAGGTGGAACGAGTATTTAAATATATTTTGAGTATGAATGTTTGCGCAGAAATAATAACAATAAGCATGAATAACACTTTACTAGATACAAAAATTAATTGAGACAGAATAGTCTGTGTGTCTTAATTTTATTATGCATACGATTACAGACTACATAATAAACCCTTAATAACTTCTTTTCCCCAATCTCATACCTATCCAAATTATGAATCTTTCTGACTTAAAACTAAAACCCGTCCCTGAATTACTTGAACTTGCTGCATCGATGAAACTTGAAAATGTTTCTCGTTTGAAAAAGCAGGATATTATATTTGCCATACTTAAGGCGCACGCTAAAGGAGGTGAAGATATATTTGGTGGTGGTGTATTAGAAATTCTTCAAGATGGGTTTGGTTTTTTGCGTTCAGCTCAGGGTTCATACTTAGCCGGGCCGGATGATATCTATGTTTCACCAAGTCAGATACGTCGATTTAGTATGCGTACAGGTGACACCATTGAAGGCAAGATAAGGCCGCCAAAAGATGGTGAGCGTTACTTCGCAATGCTCAAAGTAGACAAAATTAACTACGATACGCCGGAAAATACACGTAACAAAATTGCCTTTGAAAACTTAACGCCATTGCACCCAAATGAACGTTTGATTATGGAACGTGGTAACGGCAGTACGGAAGATATTACTGCTCGAATTGTTGAACTGATTTCGCCAATAGGTAAAGGTCAGCGTGGTTTAATTGTGTCGCCGCCAAAAGCCGGTAAAACGATGATGCTAAGTCATATTGCACAATCGATAGCAGCGAATAATCCTGAGTGTTTGTTAATTGTATTGCTAATTGATGAGCGCCCAGAAGAAGTAACAGAAATGGAACGCAGTGTGCGTGGTGAAGTTGTATCGTCAACTTTCGATGAGCCTGCAAGTCGTCATGTGCAGGTGGC
>CAZCOZ010000061.1:0-7958 GCA_964500555.1 uncultured Thiotrichaceae bacterium
GACAAACAAAACCTACCAGTTAGGCGATGAAGTTTTTATGTTGTTGTCGTTGATGGAAGATGGCGAACGTTTACCTGTAGCAGGAAAAATTATCTGGATGACGCCGGGTGGTGCACAGGGTAATCGTGCGACTGGCGTTGGTGTGCAATTTTCTCCTCAGGATAAAGGCGTCACCCGTGGTAAAATCGAAACACATCTGGCAGCCTCACTTAAATCGGAACGAATTACGCATACGATGTAATTGCTTGCCGTGATCCTTGAGGCCATAATCTTGAGGCAGCATAATTTAGTACAATCTAATCCGCACCATACTCCCCAACTGTTTTTATCATGTTAGTTGATTCTCACTGCCATCTTGATTGTATTGATCTAATCGAATTCGATAATGATTTCGACCAGTTAATACAACATACAAATAACGCTGGTATTGAACACATGTTGTGTGTTTCCATCAATTTAAAAGAATACCCAAGTATGTTGGAAAAGGTTCGTGCTTATCCCAATATTTCTGTGTCTGCGGGCATGCATCCAATGGCAGATGAATCAGATGATTTTTCTATTGAATACTTAACGGATTTAGCGACCGATGAAAAAGTAGTTGCCATCGGAGAAACCGGTTTAGATTATTTTTATCATAAAGGTGATCCAACATGGCAGCAGCAGCGTTTTCGTGCACATATACAGGTAGCAAACAAAGTCGATAAGCCCGTTATCATTCATACACGTGATGCAGGAAAGGATACGATAAAAATACTACAGCAGGAAAATGCCGAAAAATGCACTGGTGTTATTCATTGTTTTACTGAAACACAGGACTTTGCCAATCAGGCAATGGAACTTGGATTCATGATTTCAATATCGGGTATTGTGACATTTAAGAATGCCGATGCTTTGCGGAAAATTGCTAAAACAATTCCCGATGATCGGCTATTAATAGAAACAGATTCGCCTTATCTTGCACCGATTCCACATCGTGGCAAACAAAATCAACCTGCCTTTGTTAAACATGTGGCTGAAACGTTAGCCGAGATTAGAAATACCAGTGTTGAACACATTGCAGAAGTCTCACGTAATAACTTTTATCGATTATTTAAGTTGGCGGGATAAGTTAAAAACGTAAAACTTGTGTGTCCTTGCGGATAAATTTTTATAACTTTGACCAGCCGGCATCTTTAATAAACCGCTCTCCAAATTTATTTGCTAGCGAGCTCATTTTTTCACTTAATTTATCAATTCCTGTGCTTCTGATATATTTTAGTGGGCCGCCTCGGAATGGGGCAAATCCTGTTCCAAAAATAACGCCAGCATCAATTAGATCACTATCCTCAACAATACCTTCATCTAAACATGCCGTTGCTTCATTGATTAGACGGCACACCAATCTATCCTGTACTTGCTGTGGATTTGGGTAACTTGCGGATTTGTTTTTAATGGGTTTACCTTTTTTATATTTATAAAAACCTTCACCTGATTTTTTACCTAGTTTATCGCTGGATAATGTTTTTAAATTATTTGGCAGAGGCATTCCGAGTGCTTCCGATAGAATATTCGCTACTGACTTACAAATATCTAAACCAACGGTATCGGCAAGTTCAATCGGTCCCATTGGCATGCCGTAATCTGTTGCTGCTTTATCAATTACTTCTGCTGGAATGCCTTCATCTATCATGGTCACCGCTTCTAAAATGTAAGGCATTAATATCCGATTGACCAGAAAACCAGGTGAGCTTTTTACCGCAAGCGGTAATTTCCCAATATTTTTGCCAAAGGCTAATGCTTGTTGCGCAACTTTTTCATCTGTTTCATTGCCAGTAATAATTTCAACTAAGGGCATTAAAGCGACAGGATTAAAAAAATGTAAACCAACTAATCGCCCCGGTTTTTTTAAACAGGAACTCAAATCTTCCAGTTTTATACTTGATGTGTTCGTTGCCAAAATGGCATCGGGTTTCATTTTGGGTTCAATCGATTCATAGAGTTTACGTTTGACATCTTTATCTTCAAAAATGGCCTCAATAACAATATCAGCACGATGTACGCCTGTGCCACGATGATCGGCCATTAGACGATCATTGGCATCTCTTATTGCGCGTCTATCGCGTTTGAATTTCTTTTTGAACGAATACTGTGCGCGTTTAATCGTGCTTGCTAGGGTTTCTGGGTTCTGATCCTGTACCGTTACAGAATAACCTTGAATAGCACACCATGATGCAATATCACCGCCCATAAGTCCGCCACCGATAACGTGAACATGTTCAGCTTTAAATTTAACTTTTTTCCCCTGACTTTTTAGGTTCTCTTGCAAAAAGAAAACACGCACTAAGTTTCTTGCTGTATCTGAAGTGGCTAATTCGGCAACTGTTATTGCTTCCTGTTTAAGCATTTCACGTTTATCGTCTGCATGTGTTTTCCACAGATCAATCAATGCGTAAGGTGCAGGGTAGTGCTCAGGCTTTGCTTTTTTCGCTACCTGTTTGCGCATTTGCGATGCAACGATTGGACGAACTAAAAAATGATTCGCTATCTGTGCGGTTAGCGGTACCGATTTTCTTGCAGGCGACGTTAAGGCATACTTTTCAGCAGCGGCTTTTAATTGACGAAGTGGAATCATCTCATCGATGAGTCCTATTTTCCTGGCTGCACGCGATGTTAGTGCACGACCTGTGAGCATAATGTTCATTGCGGCCAGTGGACCACAACGTTCGATTGAACGTGCTGTACCGCCATAACCGGGATGGATGCCTAATTTAATTTCAGGTAAACCTATCTTTGTTTTTTTGTGATCAGAAGCAACGATATAGTTACATGCAAGTGATAACTCTGTGCCACCACCAAAGCAAATACCGTGAACCATACTAACCGTGGTGCAGCTCAGGGCTTCAATACGGTTCATTAATGCGTGACCGTTCTGTAGAAACTCAAGTGCCTGCTGTTTATTTTCCAGAGCGGTAAATTCTTTTATGTCCGCACCAAAAATAAAACTGTCTTTTTTATCAGAAACAATAATGATCGCTTTAGGTAAATCTTGCTCTAAAGTATCTAATATGTCATTGAGTTGCGCCAGTGCTGTTTGTGATAACAGGTTAGCCGCAGCTGGTTTGTTATTTTTGTCCAGCGTATCAAAATGCAACCAGGTAATGTTATTGGTATCATGTTCGACTTTCCAGTGTGTGTGCATTGTATCCAGGGTTACAGAATCTGACATTAGGCTGCCTCAACGTCGCTTGTATTATTATTCGTATTATTTTTGTTTTCGCTATTGTTATTTTCATTTGGGGAAGATTCATTCTTTATTAGAACTGCACCTCCCTGGCCACCACCAATGCATAAGCTGGCCATGCCCTGATTGGCATTGGTACGTTGTAAAATCTTACATAGATGTAAAATAATACGTGCGCCGCTGGCACCAACAGGGTGACCAAGACTGACACCGCCACCATCAATATTTAATTTTTCTGAAGGTATTTCGCCCATAGCCGTGTCGAGGTTTAATTTATCTTTGCAATATTCATCCTGTTTCCAGGCTTCAACGCAACCTAGTACCTGAGTAGCAAAGGCTTCGTTAATTTCCCAGTAGTCGATATCATCAATATTGAGATCATGACGCTGCATAATCGGTGTCATTGCATGTACTGGGCCCATACCCATTACGGCAGGATCAAGTCCAGCCCATTGTGTATCCGTTATTGAGGCCAGTACCGGCAAGTTATATTTTTTTACCGCGTCTTCGCTGGCAAGCAATAACCAGCTTGCACCATCGGTAATTTGTGCGCTGTTGCCCGCTGTTACGCGGCCGTATTTCTTATCAAAAGCTGGGCGAAGTTTGCCAAGCTTTTCAACAGTCGAATCGCGGCGTACGCCATCATCATGGTCGTAATGTTTGCCCTTGCCATCGTAAAGTATTTCTATTTCATCGAGGTAACCCATGTCATGTGCTTTAGCTAAGCGGTTGTGACTGTTCACCGCAAACTCATCCATTTGCTTGCGGGTAATACCAAATTGATTGGCGATATTTTCGGCGGTCTCGCCCATATTTAAACCAACCGTGTCGTCGGTTAAACCGTGAATAAGTGCGATAACGGGAGTGAAATGTTTGCCACGTAATTTAAAAATGGTGCCTAGCTTCTGGCCAATGGAACGTGATCGCATAAAATCGCCTAACCAGTTAACCATTGTGTGATTGAATAACACGGGTGCGCGACTCATAGCTTCAACGCCACCTGCTAGAATTAAATCAGCATCACCGTTGCGAATATTTTTAAAAGCAGAATCGACCGATTGCATACCCGATGCACAGTTTCGTTGTACTGTCCATGCGGGTACACTTTGAGGAATACCTAAACGTAAGGCGACCACACGACCTACATTCGCTTCACGCTCACCGGGCATCATGCAGCCAAGGATAACCTCGTCTAAAGCATCCAGCGGAAAATTATGACGCAGCAATAATGGTTTAGCTGCTGCAACGGCAAGATCACCAGCAGAAAAAGGGCCTATCTTTCCACGTGATTTTAGTTGTGGTGTTCGACTGCCATCGACAATATAAACTTTTCGGGTAGATTGATTTGTCATATTTTTCTCGTGTTCCACTTTATTTTATTTTTCTCATTCCCACGCAGAGCATGGGAACGAGGTGTTTATCCCTACGGTGTTTTTATATCCCAGCCACTGAATGAAAACTCATCCACTTTTATTGCATGCTGAACTGCCTCATCTGCTTTGACCAACATATCGTATTCAGTTTCAGTAATAATATTACTTTCTTTTGCTTCACTAAAGGCTTTTCTATCACGATTTTTTAAACGACCCTGTTTATAGGCTGCACGTATTTTGTGCTGTAACTTATCGGCTTGTAATACCAGTGATAAAGCATGTGAAATACGTCCAGTCGCATCATTTTTATCTTTGCTGAAGAATATACCTTCACATAATCGATCCAGTGTTTTTCCTGGTTGCAGAATTTTTCTTGCAACATGGCGGCCAAGAGAATCGCTTGGTTTTTGATAAGGTTTAGTAAGAGGGAAAATAATAAAATTACACAATGCACCAACAATGGGGACAGGTAAATTTTTAGTAATATCTTTTAAAGCGGTTTGTATATTAACCAGAGCGTCTTCACAGGCCCAACGAAGTAGAGCCAGGTCTTCTTTCTGGCTGCCTTGATCCTCATAGTGTTTTAATACCGCCGTCATGACGTACATATTTGATAATGCATCAGCAAGACGGCCAGATATTTTTTCTCGACGTTTTAGTGTGCCGCCTAAAACACCAATACAAATATCAGACATCAAAGCAAACGCAGAGCTCATTTTGATGAGCTGTTGATAGTAATAACGCGTATTTCCATCACCCGGTGATTTTACAAATTTTGCAAAAGAGATGCCAAACCAAAACGAGCGTACGACATTGCTGACAATAAATCCCATGTGACCAAAAAAGGCCTTGTCAAAATCTTTAATACCTTGTTCAGTATTTTCATTATGAACCGCTTCGACTTCCTTTAACAAGAAAGGATGACTACGCATTGCGCCCTGACCAAAAATAATCATGGTGCGGGTTAAGATGTTTGCGCCCTCGACAGTAATACCAACAGGAATTAACTGGTAAGCACGCGCCAGATGATTATGCGGTCCCATACAAATACCGTGACCGCCATGAATATCCATAGAATGATTGATCACTTTGCGCATGCGTTCCATTAACTGTTGCTTAACAATGCCTGAGACAACGGATGGTACCTTGCCCTGATCGAGTGCGCCTAATACTAACAGTCGTGCAGCATCTATCGCATAAGTTTGTCCGGCAATTTCTGTGAGAACTTCTTCTACGCCTTCAAAGTAACCAATAGGGGTGTGAAACTGCTGGCGTATACGCGCATAAGCGCCAGTATATTTAGAGGAGACTTTAGCGGCAGCAATACCCAGAGCAGGTAACGAAATAGCACGACCGTCACCAAGGCATTCCATTAACATTGCCCAGCCTTTACCGACATAATCGACGCCACCAATAATGGATTCAATTGGTAGAAATACATCTTTACCGATAATAGGGCCATTCATGAAAGCCTGATTAACAGGGAAGTGACGATGGCCAATTTCAACGCCTTCGGTATCACGTTTAACTAAAACTAGAGTAATACCGCGTTCTTCTTCATCGCTGAGCAAATGATCAGGATCGTTTAATTTAAAAGCAATACCAAGTAACGTAGCGATAGGTGCTAACGTGATGTAACGTTTTTTCCAGTTTAAGCGTATGCCTAAAACATTGTCTTTACCTTCATAGCTGCCGTAACAAACCACACCTTCATCTGGCATGGCACCAGCATCACTACCCGCATCGGGTCCCGTCAAGCCAAAACAGGGAATATCTGTGCCATCAGCAAGGCGGGGTAAGTAATAATCTTTTTGTTCTTCTGTACCGTAAGTCATCAGTAACTTACCGGGGCCTAATGAATTAGGAACCATCACGGTGACAGCCGCCGAACCACTGCGACTACCAATTTTCATCACTACCTGTGAATGGCAGTAAGCAGAATAATCAAGTCCACCGTATTGCTTTGGAATAATCATCGAGAAGAAACCATTGTCTTTAGCAAACTGCCAGGCTTCTTCAGATAAGTCGTAATCGACCTGGGTTATTTGCCAGTCATCCAGCATGGTGCAGAATTCTTCAACAGGGCCATCTAAAAATTCCTGCTCTTCTTTTGTTAGTTTTGGTATTGGCATATCCTGAATCATTTTGAAATCGGGATCGCCACTGAATAATTCAGCTTCCCACCAAACATCACCTGCATCGAGTGCTTCCTGCTCAGTTTGTGAAATCGTCGGCATGATTTTTTTCATTGCCTGGTATATATTTTTGCTGAAAAAGTTGAGTCGGAATTCTTTAAGATTAAGCGGCAGAACAATAATTGCAAAAATGGCCCATAACCAATACTTCGCTGAGCTACCAGCATCGGAAAAAAGGTGGAAAGCAAGTAAGCCACCGGCAAAAAATAACGACCAGCGTATAAGGGACAAGCGAAAATAAGCGGATAGAAGAATGATCGAAATTAAAATACATGCCCACATAATCATATTTACCTAATAGTTTTACTTGCAGATGTAACGCGTCTGACTCTATTGAGAGTAACGGTTACGTTATTAGTTTTAAATAGCTGCTTTTTTATTGTCAGCATCTTTAGTTGTATTCTTAGTTGTATCGTTCACCATGGCGTCATTATTATCTGTGCTTTGATTATGCGCTGAATCTTTAAAGGCGTCATGTTTTATTGTATCGCTGGATTGAATGGGAGTTAACGCATCAAGTTCATCAGGGTGAGAATAAAAGCTGTCACCCTGATTATTAATATTTACACTGGTTCGATCCCATGGTAACTGTTGATAAATACCTAACTCATCAAAATCTAAAATGGGGTATTTGATAACATCAAAAAAAGGTGAGTGATCAAAATCTTTCGGCGTAATTAATTTGGAATTACTGCGTAACATTTTTAGCTTACCGTTTTTATCCTGATGTAATGCCGGGAAAACAGGAAAGCGTACTTTGGCAAAGGCCTCTGCCATCATAGTAGAACAAACTGTTTTTGTAGGTCGCCCCACATTATGCTCAAACAATGTAGAGCGCCAACGTTTGGGTAAAAACCAATAAGGAAACATGAAGCGCGCTAAGTCCATTATTTGACGAACATTGTAATCGGTGCCTAATTGTTTGATTGCGTATTTGCTAACCGTTTGTGAATCTTTGCGGGTAATACCACGTGGCCGACAAATACGAAGGTGTTCACCATCATAATTTTCAATCGAAGAAACGATAATGCCCTTACCTAAAATGGCCTCGATCATAAGTTGTTCGTCGGGATTACAGTGACGGTATTTTAGAACGCGATCGCGTAATGATGGATCGTCGATATCATGCAGGCGGCCGAGGTATAAAAAAGAATGCGTCCATATACTTTG
>CAZCOZ010000061.1:8058-12708 GCA_964500555.1 uncultured Thiotrichaceae bacterium
ATAGAGTTTTTCATTGTCCACCGATTTTTTAGCAAAGGTGACAATACCGGCATAGCTATCACTTTTAGTCGGGCTTAGAATAGTAATATCATTTTGCGATTCTAGCTTTGTTAATAAATACTCGACATTATCAGCTATTTTTGACTGGATATTTTCAATACCAATATCGAGTAATAAACCCAGTGATGCGTTGAGTGCTGCAATGCCCATCATATTTGGACTGCCACTTTCAAATCGTTGCGCGGAGTCGGCGATATCGATTTGCGTTGATTGTTGATCTATTTCTCGTTCTATTGCTCCATCTGTTTTTCTGATAGACGAAGATGCAAAGCTAAAAGGATCTTTCAACATGTGCCATCCATACTGACGCAACTGTAATTTATTCTGTACCTCTTTACGGCAATAAAACAAAGCCGTACCTTCTGGTCCACACATCCATTTATGACCATCAGCGACAACAAAATCAGCGTGACAGTGTTGCGCATCAAAAGCAATAGCGCCTAATGATTGAATCGCATCAACACAAAATAATGTTTTATTTTGTTTGCACACATTGCCAATCATTGCTAAATCCAGACGCAGGCCGCGGGCAAACTGTACCGAACTGCAACTAAGTAAATGGGTGCGTTCGTCAATAGCATTCATTAATGCTTGTTCAGGTTGTTTTAAACCATCAATCGAAACGCTTCGAATCTCTACACCTTGTGAAGCTAAAGCTTGCCATACCACTTTATTAGAAGGGAACTCTTCAGCAGGTATCACTATATTATCACCCGCTGTAAAATGTAAGCCCTGGGCGATTAACGATAAACCTTCAGAGGTGTTTTTTAAAATAGCAATTTCGTCAGTGGATTCAGCATTAACCAATTCAGCTAATTTTTGTTTTAATTTTTGTTCAGTTTGCATCCAGTGCAGATAATTTTGTGAACCAATACTTGCATTTTCTTTAGCAAAAGCGATGACGGCATCACGAGTAACAATTGGCCAGGGCGCAACGGCAGCATGATTGAGATGAATGATGTTTTTATCAAGCTGGAAATAGGATTTCATAGCGTTCAATCTATCATGAATAAGTGGCATTGCTAAATCATATTAATAAATCGTATTAATTAATAAATAAGATAAATCAAATTAGCCAAAATAATTAACAGCGAGATATAAACGTTATGGCGATTGAAATAGAGCGTAAATTTTTACTAAAAAATGATGGCTGGAAATCATTGGTAAGCAACAAATATGTTATCAGGCAAGGTTATTTACAAAGTGGGTTAGAGACGACACAAAAATCTTCAGTGCGAATACGCATAAGTGATCAACGGGCAAATATTAATATTAAAAGTGCCGATCAAGCGATGTTGAGGCAGGAGTATGAATATGCAATTCCTGTTAGCGATGCTGAACAAATGTTAACCACTTTGTGTGATGCAGTTATCATTGAAAAAACACGCTATCATGTAACGTATAAACCAAAGAATGCATTGATGAATGGTGGTCTGAATAGTGTTTCGCATTTGTGGGAAATCGACGTGTTTGAAAATGAAAATTCAGGTCTGCAAATAGCTGAGATCGAGTTATCGCATGTCGATGAGGTTTTTGAAATACCGGACTGGATTGGTAAAGAAGTGACTGATGATGTACGTTATTACAATAACTATTTATTGGATAAACCATATAACAACTGGTAGTTATAACTACTTTTGTTATAATCCGCAAAACAAAAATATAGACTTAATCTAGATGGCTAAAAGTAACAATAACTCTTTGATAAACATACTCATTGTCGATGATCATGATTTGGTGCGTCATGGCTTTAAGAGTTTGCTTACGGCACATGCGCACATCAATGTTGTGGATACGCTCAGCAGCGGTGAAGATGCGATTAAATGGTGTCACACAAATAAGGGCAAAATCGACATTATCTTAATGGATGTAGCGATGCCGGGTATTGGAGGGGTCGATGCAACGCATCGAATTAATAGCGCATGGCCAGATATCGGCATTATCATTATTACTATTTATGATAAAGGACCACTGCCCAAACAATTGTTAAACGCTGGTGCCAGAGGATATTTGAGCAAAGGTAATGGTGTTGATGAAATGTTGGAAGCAATTGAAGATGTGCACAAGGGCAAGCATTATATTGCGAAAGATATTGCACAGGCACTCGCTTTATCCGTGTTGCCGGGTGATAAAAATCCTCTGGATGGTTTATCAAGGCGTGAAACACAGGTATTGATGATGATCGCTCAGGGAACCAGGACGCAGGAAATATCAGAGATACTCAATTTAAGCCCTAAAACGATTAGTACTTATCGTCTACGTTTATATGAAAAACTGGACGTTAAATCTGACATTGAAATGTTGCACCTTGCTATGCAGCACGGATTGGATAAAACAACACCAATCTAGTGTATTCACCACTGTACATAAATTTCTGTACGAAAAAAACATTCTGCCTCACAACGTAAAAGAATATTCACGTTACAATATAATTCATGTCAGTGACGGGTAAAAAACAAGCGGATGAAAAACTATCGACAACAGCGAAATTATTAGCTGATGTAGATAAAGCAGAGTCGAGCTCTACTACAATAGAAGTTGAGTTCGATGCCAGGGTCTTTCTAAAAAACGTCACCAGTAAACCCGGTGTCTATCGAATGCTTGATGTTAAAGCACACGTTATCTATGTCGGCAAAGCAAAAAATCTAAAAAAGCGTCTTAGTAGTTATTTTCGTGCGACGGGACTTTCTGTAAAGACACAGGTAATGGTGTCGAAAATTAATGATATTGAAATCACCATCACCCACACCGAAGGCGAAGCCTTATTACTGGAAAGTAATTTAATAAAAAAATTACGCCCGCGTTATAACGTTTTAATGCGTGATGACAAAAGTTATCCTTACATATTTATTTCAGATAAAGCCGCTTATCCTCGAATTGCATTACACCGCGGCGCGCGTAAGAAGCAGGGCATGTATTTAGGGCCGTATCCGAATGCATCCTCCGTTCGCGAAAGCATTAACCTGCTACAGAAGATGTTTTTGATACGTCAGTGTGAAGATACAACCTTTGCCAATCGCTCTCGCCCGTGTTTGCAGTACCAGATAAAACGATGCACAGCACCTTGTGTAGGTTACGTTTCAGAAAAGGCTTACGCACAAGACATTAATCACGCAGTCCTGTTTTTACAGGGAAAAAGTGAACAGGTGGTTAATGAATTAGTTGCTGGTATGGAGGCGGCAGCAGAGAAACAAAATTTTGAAAAGGCGGCAGTTTATCGTGATCAGATTAGTCAACTAAGAAAAGTAACCGAACGACAATATATCAGCGCCGATAAAGGTGACATTGATGTTATTGCCTGTAGCGCAGAGGGAGGAGAAGCCTGTGTACAGGTTTTTTATATTCGTAATGGGCTTAATTTAGGTAATCGCGGTTTTTTCCCAAGCCTGCCAGAGGAACTTACAGTCGAGCAAATTCTGACAGCGTTCATTCCACAGTTTTATTTAAAACGTGATGTTCCAGGTGAAGTGATTGTTTCAGCTCCATTGTCTGAAGGAAAATTAATTGCAGAAGTGCTGAGCGATCAGGCAAAACATAAAGTAAAGTTAACAAATAATGTTCGTGGCGAACGTGCCAAATGGATAGAAATGGCATTGAATAACTCTCTTAATTCATTGAAAACAAAATTAATTTCACGATCAGGATTAATCGCTCGATTCGAGAATTTACAAGAGGTTTTACAGCTAGACGAAATCCCCGTTCGATTAGAATGTTTTGATATAAGTCACACTCAGGGTGAAGCAACGGTTGCCTCCTGCGTTGTTTTTACCCCCGAAGGGGCATTTAAAACCGATTACCGACGTTACAATATAACGGGCATTACCGGTGGCGATGATTATGCCGCGATGAGACAGGCACTGGAAAGGCGTTATCGTGTAGGTAAACCGAGCAACACTGCAACGACCAACAATACGGTAAAAACTAAGGCGACGGATGGCTCTACTAATAACTCTACTAATAACTCTACTAATAACTCTACTAATAACTCTACTAAGCGGGAAGAAGATCGAAAGTTGCCCGATATACTCTTTATTGACGGGGGTAAAGGGCAGCTTAAGCAGGCCATTGAAGTGTTTGATGAATTAGAAATCACTTCAGTTTTATTAGTTGGCGTGGCAAAAGGTGAAGGGCGTAAAGCCGGTCTGGAAAAATTAGTCTTTAGCGATGGCAGAGAAGATTTGTACCTTGGTATTGAATCTGCAGCCTTAAACCTTATTATACAAGTGCGAGATGAAGCACATCGGTTTGCCATCAGCGGCCATCGCGCTCAACGCGCAAAAAAACGACGCACCTCACCACTCGAAGACATTGCAGGTCTGGGGCCAAAACGCCGACAAACATTATTAAAACATTTTGGTGGCATTCAGGGAATAACACGAGCAGGCGTCGAAGATCTTGCTAGAATAAGCGGCATCAGTAAAAAACTAGCGCGGGACATCTACGATCAGTTTCATGCGAATAGTTAAGCTTTTAGTACTCTTACGTTACAAGGTTGTAAACTTAAAACCCATAATGAACATTTCTACATGAACATCCCAAACAGTATCACCAGCGTTCGCATCGCTTTAATCCCTGTATTTATAGCTGTTT
>CAZCOZ010000062.1:0-7256 GCA_964500555.1 uncultured Thiotrichaceae bacterium
GAGGTATCCGTTGCACCATTATCATCCGTAACTGTAACCGGTATTGTAATGACTTCACTGTCACCTACATTAAGATGATTGTAAGCACTATCGGCTGGATCGAAAGAGTAAGAACCATCTGCATTAAGAACAAAGCCATCTGGTGCATTGCTCCCCTCTGTAATAGTAAATATTGTCGTTGCACCATCATCAATATCTGTTGCTGTTAACTGGCCTGAAATTAATGCTGAACCTTCATCAACATTTGCAATAACCGAAGCACCTGCAACAGGTGCATCATTGGTACCAGAAACGGTAATCTGAATTTGAGAGGTATCCGTTGCACCATTATCATCCGTAACTGTAACCGGTATTGTAATGACTTCACTGTCACCTACATTAAGATGATTGTAAGCACTATCGGCTGGATCGAAAGAGTAAGAACCATCTGCATTAAGAACAAAGCCATCTGGTGCATTGCTCCCCTCTGTAATAGTAAATATTGTCGTTGCACCATCATCAATATCTGTTGCTGTTAACTGGCCTGAAATTAATGCTGAACCTTCATCAACATTTGCAATAACCGAAGCACCTGCAACAGGTGCATCATTGGTACCAGAAACGGTAATCTGAATTTGAGAGGTATCCGTTGCACCATTATCATCCGTAACCGTTACCGGGATTGTTAACGTTACGCTATCGCCAACATTTAGATAATCATAACTTCCATCGCTTGAATCAAAAGAATAGGAACCGTCCGCATTTAATATAAAACCATCCGGCACAATCGAACCGGCACTAACACTCCAGGCTGAACTTGCACTATCATCAACATCGGTGGAGCTTAACTGACCACTAATAGTTAAAGTATTTTCACCAACATCTGTACTTACAAACGCACCAGCAACCGGCGCATCATTTGTACCATTAATAGTGATTTGTATTTGTACAGTATCGGTCGCACCACCTTCATCCGTAACGACAACAGGAATGGTAAGTACAACAGTATCACCCTCACTAAGGTGATTATATGTGTCCACCTGAGCATCAAATTTCCACGTACCATCTTCTGCTAGTAAGAAACCATCAGGTAGATTAATACCATCAGCAATTTGATACGATAATATCTCACCAACATCGGCGTCTGTTGCCAGCAACTTTCCATCAATAATTGATTCACCTTCAGATACATCTATTGCAATATCATCGCCTGCATCAGGTGCCGTATTAATAATTTCATTGGCGCTATTGTTTGTTACTGTTCTTTCTTCAGTACTTTCTGTCTGCACTACTTCAGCACTATCAGGTAAAGCCTGCTTTTCTGTATCACCGATTACTTCATTATTTACTACGAAGGAAGCCTGATGAATATTTTCATTATCTAATTTTTCGGACTGGTCATTTACACCATTAACAATATCATTTGAAATATTTGCGACTCTGTCCGGCTCAATACTTCCCTGAGAATAAATTTCAGCTGAATTTTTAGAATGAACTTCACCGTCTTCACTCATCCCTAATGCTGAAGTATCCGTTATGGTCTCACCTGTAGCAGTACCTAACTTAGGATCCTCTGACTGCTCACTACCACGCTGAATATTCTGCAAGAACATTTCTTCCTGCGAATCATCCAACTTCAACTTTTCATCATCCACCTTCTTACGCAATAATTCATCTTTATCAGAACCACGTAAAAATAGCTCTTCAGATGATTTTTGGGCGCTGGTATCTGTCGATTCATCGGTGGATTCAGGGGTAGTCTTATCAACCATTACATATCCTCAAAATTAGCATTAACTGCGTCCCACTGGCAGCAGGCACACTCTTACTCTCCCTAACATCGGCAACACATAACAAATCTTTAACTTTTATTAGAAATAATAAATACGCTGCAATTGATCCAGTATGGCGATCCAGAATGGATTCAAGAAATAAACCAGGATGTCGATAACACATAAAACCTCTACACACTAAAACGTAAATACGCTAAATTTAGCGAGCATAATTAATGAGAAAAAATCTTAGGAAAGGCCAATTAAAAACCCCGGATACCTGGCGTCGCCCTGGTGTATTAATATCTTCATTGATGATTAATATCCTTGCGCTAGGTATGCCTGTGGTCATTCTGCAGGTTTACGACCGCATTATTCCTAATCAGGCAATGGCCTCTTTTAGAATATTAATGGTCGGCTTAGTCGTCGTTATCATTGTTGATACTATCTTAAAAATATTCCGTTCGATGTTATTAAGCTGGGAAGGTGCTCGATTTGATCATCGCGAAAGTCTGCACGCAATGAATCATATTCTCGATGCAGAATCGACTGCTTACAGCAGTAAATCAACCAGTTTCTATCTCGATAAAATGCGCGCCTTAGAACAAATTCAGGAGTTTTATTCTAGTCAGTCCATTCTTCTCGCAATGGACTTACCTTTCGTCGTTATATTCCTGTTATTAATATGGGTCATCGCTGGACCGCTTATATTAATACCATTGGTCTTACTCGGTATATTTATAATAGTGTCTTCCCGGATAGGTAATCATTTGCACGCGGCTTTAAAACAACGTTCAACGATGGAAGAAAGGCGACAGAGTTTTATTGTTGAAACACTAACGGGTATTCACACTATAAAATCCATGGCAATGGAATCACTTATGCTACGTCGCTATGAACGTCTACAAAAACAATCCGCTGAAAGCGTAAGTGATCTAGCTAAAATAAACAGTACCGTAGAAGGCTTTGGCGCAACCATTTCTCAACTTGCCGTCGTTTGTTTCGCTAGCATCGGCAGTATTTATGTTATTGATGGAACGTTAACAGTCGGTGCGCTTGCAGCAGGCACCATGCTTTCAAGCAGGGTACTGCAACCAGGGCTGTCTGCGATGAAAATTTGGACACAGTTTCAGTCAGTTCGACTAGCCCGCGATAAAGTGGCTGAGCTATATTCCATTGCAGAAGAAAAATCCGGTAGCATTAAACCTGAAAATGGCATCAATGGGAAAATCGAATTAAAAAATGTTACCTTCAAATATCCTTCACAAAATGAAAATCTATTTGAAAAATTATCATTGATGATAGATGCTGGTGACAGTATTTCTATTACTGGCAATAACGGTGTAGGAAAATCCACCCTCATTGCTCTTCTATCTGGATTCCTTCACCCCAACACAGGCAACATCACAATAGATGGGAAAAACATTTTTGATTATGACGCTGAATTTTTACGCGCACAAATCGGAATTGTTCCTCAACACGGTTTATTATTTGAAGGCACTATCCTTGAGAACATGACCTTATATCGCGAAGGTGATGCAATTGACCAGGCTATTCAACTTTCCAAGATATTAGGCCTGGACGAAATCATTACTCGCCTACCCTCTGGTTTAGACACACAAGTGGGTGGTGCAGCCGTAGACACCTTGTCCGAAGGTGTTCGTCAAAAAATAATCATGGTCCGTTCTCTGGTTGGCCACCCTAAAATAATGTTATTTGATGACGCCAATGCAAATTTCGATATGAAAAATGATGCACGCTTGCATAACGTAATACAGGAATTCAAAAAAGAAAAGACACTGGTCATCGTCTCTCATCGCCCTTCATTTTTAAGGTTATGCAATCGACACTTTACTTTGAAAGACAAAAAATTAATTGAAGTTAGCAATGACGAAATGAACTCTTTTATCGCGGCTAGCATATAGGACACAGGATAAAAAATGAGCGTCACACAAATCAATACAAAAAGTTTCGGAAAAACCAAAAAAGAAAAGCCGTTTCTACCCTTTTCAGAACGACTAGCCGAAGCACTTCGCAATGATACACTTGATGAATTTCATGATGATTCACCCTATGCATCATGCATTATTCCATTACTAAAAGAGCTTGGCTGGCATAATTACGCACGCGAACTTCTCGAAGCATTACCACATTTTTCTGATCAACTTGATCTTATCGATTTACGAAATATTCTTGTTACCATCGGTTACGAAAGCTGCCCACAAAAAGCACAATTAAAAAACATTAAGCCTGAACTTTACCCCTGCTTGTTCATAACAGAAAAAGAAGACGTATTTGTCTTACTCAATCGAAAAAACAACAACATTAGTAGCTTTAATGCACAGACTGAAAAATATGAAATTCTTGATCCAACAAACACTCAAGGTACAGCTTATTTTTTTACCGACACCCATCCTAGTCATGGCATAACAGCAAGCGATACTGGTGACAGCTGGTTCTATAAATTAATAAATCGCTTCCGGCATCTTATTATTCATTTGTTGGCAATGACCTGCGTAATAAATATTGTCGCATTAAGTGTGCCACTCTTTGTTATGGTTATTTATGACAAAGTTATTGGCGCAAAATCAGCAGAAACTTTACCCTATCTTATTATTGGTATCGCCATATTACTAATTGCTGATTTAACGCTGCGCTATCTACGAGCACAATTACTTGGTTCTATAGCGGGCCGAATAGACTATTTGATTGGAACTGAAACATTTCGTCAATTACTTTTTCTACCACCTGTATTCACTGAACGCTCTACCGTGGCTGCACAACTTTCACGTTTAAACCAGTTTGACTCCGTGCGTAATTTTTTTACAGGGCCCAATGCTGCGATGACGCTTGAAATTCCATTCACTATTTTATTTGTCAGCGTAATCGCCATACTAGCTGGCTGGCTGGCACTCATCCCCCTCGCCGTTATCATTGCTTATATTATTTTTGGTACTTTCTGGTTGCCACACACCAACTCTAAAGTAATGCAGTCTGGTATTACCAAAACAAATAAACAACGCATGTTGATGCAAAGTATGGATGGCCGAAGTGAAATCAAAGCGATTGGTGGCGAGTCTATATGGTGGGAACGATTCCGCGAGACCTCTGGCGACTCGGTTATGTCGAGTTACCAAACGTTTCTAGCCAGCAATATATTAAACACAGTATCACAATCCTTAATGACCTTAGCGGGTGCGGCAACTGTTGGCTTTGGCACACTCATGGTAATCAATGGCGGGATGACAATTGGCGCATTAATCGCAACAATGGCCCTGATATGGCGCGTTTTATCTCCTATACAGGGCTCTTTTTTATCCTACTTTAAATTCCAGCAACTCACTAAATCAATCGCTCAAATCAATCAGTTGATGCGTCTTAAAGTAGAACAACATTCTGGACAATCAAGTTTATTACTATCCCAACTTAAAGGACGCATCAGCATTGATCGAGCCAGTTTCCGCTATGGTCCAGAAGATGACCCTGCATTGCTCGGCGTAAGTTTTGATGTTGAGCCTGGAGAAATGATTGCGATTTGCGGTAATACCGGTGCAGGAAAATCGACATTAGTGAAATTAATTGCGGGCATGTATCGCCCACAGGCTGGTTCGTTTTCAATTGACGATCTTGATATTCGACAATTAAATGCTATGGATTTACGCCGCGCCATTTCGTACGTACCACAAATCACACATATGTTTTACGGCACTATCGCACAAAATATGCGTTTAAATAATATATTAGCAACGGACGATGAGTTGCATCGCGCAGCCGAAAATGCAGGCGTGCTTGACGACATCCTTTTACTTCCTGAAGGTTTTGAAACTCGCATTGGCGACAATACAGCAGAACATATGCCACCAGGATTTTTACGCGCACTCTCAATGGCACGTGCATTCGTCAACCCAACTCAAATTTTATTACTCGATGAACCCGGAGCATCGCTTGATGATGAAAGTGATCAACGGCTCATTAAACAACTTAAACAACTCAAAGGTAAATGCACCATCATCATGGTTAGTCATCGCCCTTCTCACATAAAAATTGCGGATAAGGCCGTTCTGATGGAGCAGGGCATGGTTAAGTTTACTGGCGACACAGAAACTGTCATCGACATGATGCTGGAGAATATATCGTGAAAGAAAACAATATCGTTTTTGCCGCAAACACAAATGCTGGGTTACCGCGCGCGCGAGCACATTATTTAAACCAGGCTATACAGCTCGAAGAAATAACACCCATCAACGTTATTAATTTTGCGATCATGTTTAGTGCTGGACTTCTTATTGCACTCGTATTATGGGCGCATGTCACACAGATAAAAGAAGTTGCTACCACACGAGGCGAAGTAATTCCGGCTGACCTTGTTCATAACGTGCAACACCTTGAAGGCGGCATTATCAGTGAGCTACTTGTTCATAATGGAGATCTGGTAAGCAAAGGACAAACCTTATTACGCTTTTCTCCTCCAGCCGCTATATCTGATCTTGAGCAAATGTCAGTTCGCTTCGCTTCGCTAATATTACAGCAAGAACGTCTTGAAGCTTTAATTGAAAATCGCACACCAGAATTTGGAAAGACGGCTAACAGCTATCCAAAAATTGCTGCAAAACAACAAACAATTTATCAAGCGCAACTAGATAGTCAAGCGCAAAAATTACTCGTCTTAGACCAGCAGGTAGAACTCAAGAAGAAAGAAAAAAATCGCGCACTGAATCAGTCTTCCATTATGGAAAAGGAAGTCGCATTACTTAAAGAGCAAGTCAATATTCGAAAAAAGTTAAATAAAACAGGTGTCGTCGCACGTGACGAATTACTTACGACTAAAATAAAACTTTCAGGAAATGTTCGAGAATACCAGAAATTTAAAGATAATTTTAGAGTAGCAGGTATCGCACTAACTGAAACAAAACAACAACGCACAGACATCGAGCTTCAATTCGTTAAAGACATACAGCTAGAGTCTGGAAAAATAATTAACGAGATTGCAGAAGTGAAGCAGACATTAGTTAGACTGAAAGATCGAGCCGAGAGACTTAATGTCGTTGCACCTGTAAGCGGTGTAGTACAGGCACTTTCTGTCAACAGTATTAATGCGGTTACAGAACCCGGTAAAATAATTTTACGAATCGTACCAATGGATGATGAGTTAATTATAGAATCACGAATCATGCCTAATGATGTCGGCCATGTTCATATTGGTCAAAGTGCCGACGTAAAAATCGACAGCTACGACTCCTCACGTTTCGGTAGTATAGAAGGCGTGGTAAAACAAATCTCTGCAACAACTTATCTTGATGAGAAAAACAACCCATATTACCGCGCAGAAATATCATTAAATAAAGCGTGGGTTGGCGATAACCCGGAACGCATGAAAATCATTCCAGGTATGACTGCTCAAGCAAATATAGAAACGGGTGCAAAATCAATATTATCCTATTTATTAAGACCTATATCACGCGGTTTTGATAATGCATTTAGCGAACGCTAGTAATCTAAATTTAC
>CAZCOZ010000062.1:7356-12279 GCA_964500555.1 uncultured Thiotrichaceae bacterium
TTACCGCTTAAAATTACTGCTTAAAAATTCGTTGCCACCAGCGACGTCGATTTTTAGGTGGGTACATCGCCTCTTCTAATTCTACCGGTTGAATTTTTGATAAAATCCAACCAGGTAGAGGCGGTTTTTTACTAAAACCGCAGGAAACACCTAGATTATTTGGGTCGAATATTTTTATAAATTCTGGTGCCTGTTTATTATCAACATAAACAATTCCACAATATTTTTCATCGTGATCTTTATGCAGCAAGACATCAATATTTTCTATAAATGATAGAAGATACTCTTTATCTACTGTGGTTTCTGGAGGCACTTCACCGACCGCATAAATATACCAACTGTCATCCGCTACAGATCTTAATACCTGCCAGAATTCATCTAAATCCGGCCAACGCATGGTCGATGTAAAACTACCTTTGAAAGCGGATAAATAAACCTCTTCAATAGACATATCCATAACTCATTCCCTAAAAATATCAATTCAATGTTTTAGCATTAATCCATTCTTTAATTTCTGTGTGACTTCGCTTAACAAAATCAACATCTTCAAAAGCACAGGCAATAACACTTACGCCCTGCAACTTCGCCAGTAAGTCCATCGCCAGATTATCTGCGCCATCTAAATCTAACTGCTTAAACTGCTGACTAATCCAGTCACGCAAAATAACAAAAATCTCCTGTGACTTTGCCTGCAATGCAGGCTCATCTTTTGCCAGTTCAGTACTCAAACTACCAATAGGACAACCCAGCTGAACTAAATTATGTTTCGCCGAATCCAGCATATTACTAAACAATAATAAGCGCTGTTTAGGGTCATCACTTTCTTTTTCACAACGAGTGAGTAATCCATTTATACCCAAAGCACGCGAAGTAATAACAGCACTTAAAATTTCATCTTTAGTTTTAAAGTAATAATAAAAATTACCACGCGGAATATCCGTCGCATCAGAAATATCCTGAAACGATGTCTGGTTATAACCACGCTGATAGAATAATGCGTCAGCCGCGTCGATAATTCGCTGACGATTACTTTCACCCTTACTACCCATAATACAACTGCCCTTCAGCTTGACTAAAAAAAATGTTATTCATAATGCACTCCACCCGCATACTATACCTACCACCTATGCCTACCGCTAAACCTGATGTAAATAAACCCGGTGCAAATATACCCATCAAAAAATACTGATATTGAAATAGCCCAAACCGCCCACATATCATAACTTAATATCGCAGCCCAATACCGCAGTGACAGTCTCGCAAAAAATTTATTATTAGACGGTCGTATTACTAATGAAACACTGTAACATTGCAGCTTATTAAATAACAACTCTAAAGAAGAACAAAACGCTAAGCCATTGAATACCTTAAATATAAAAAACCTTAAAAAGACCTACAAAAATGGCGTTATTGCACTGAAAGGCGTCGATCTATCTGTAAAGCAGGGTGATTTTTTTGCTTTACTCGGCCCCAACGGTGCGGGCAAATCAACCGTCATCGGCATTATTTCTTCATTAGTGAACAAAACCTCCGGCCAGGTCGAAGTGCTTGGTCATGATTTAGACACCAGCCATAATGCCGTACGGATGAATATCGGTCTGGTACCACAGGAATTCAATTTCAATATCTTTGAGCGTGTCGGCGAAATTTTAATTAATCAGGCCGGTTACTACGGCATTAACCGTACTGATGCCACTAAACGTGCTGAAAAACATTTGAAGCAACTCGAACTTTGGGACAAGCGCTTCGTCATGGCGAAAGAACTTTCTGGCGGCATGAAACGTCGGCTGATGATCGCTCGCGCATTAATGCATGATCCCAAACTACTTATTCTCGATGAACCCACTGCTGGCGTTGATATAGAAATACGTCACACCATGTGGGAATACTTAAAAAAAGTAAACACTGAAGGCACAACGATTATTCTCACCACGCATTATCTGGAAGAAGCCGAAAGCCTGTGCGACAACATTGCGATTATCGATAAAGGCATCACCATCGAACAAACCGATATGCGCAGCTTGCTTGATCGTTTGCATATCGAAACGTTTATTCTTTACCTCGGCACAGCCGTTGAAATTGCACCAGACTGTAACGATTTCCCAGTACGTTTAATTGATAGCTCGACACTAGAAGTCGATATCAATGATAAACAAAACATAAATGATTTGTTCGATTTGCTAAGAACAGCGAATATTGAAGTTATTAGCATGAAAAACAAAACCAATCGATTAGAACAATTGTTTATTGCAATGTTGAATGGAAACAGTATGAATGGAAGCAGTATGAAAGGAGAGAGCAAATGAATCTATCGCAACAATTCATCGCACTTAAAACCATTGCAACCAAAGAGTATTTACGTTTTATTCGCATATGGGTACAAACCGTATTACCGCCTGCCATTACCGTAGGACTTTATTTTATAATTTTCGGTCAGTTGATCGGCTCACAAATTGGCGACATTGATGGCTTTAAATATATGGATTATATCGTACCGGGTTTGATACTAATGTCGGTTATCACTAATGCATACGCGAATGTTGTGTCTTCTTTTTTCAGCGCGAAATTTCACCGCAGTGTTGAAGAAATGTTAGTTTCCCCTCTACCAAATTACATTATTTTATTAGGTTTTGTTTCAGGTGGTTTAGCACGTGGCCTGATCGTCGGTATCGTGGTCACCGGTATTTCAATGTTTTTCTCAGACTTTCAAATACACAGCTATCTCGTCACTATAACTGTATTTATTTTGACCTCAGTATTATTTGCATTAGCCGGTTTTATTAATGCAGCTTACGCTAGAAGTTTTGATGATATTACGATTATTCCTACGTTTGTGTTAACGCCTTTAACTTATCTTGGTGGTATTTTTTATTCGATTAAAATGTTGCCTGAATTTTGGCAAACCGTTTCGATGGTTAATCCTATTCTGTATATGATTAATGCGTTTCGTTATGGTTTGCTTGGCGTTAGTGATATTGATTTAACAACAGCGTTTGTGATTATTATTGGATTTATTGTTGCGTTGTTTTATTTTAGTTTACGGTTGCTTAGACTTGGGACTGGGTTGAAGCCGTAAGTTTTATTTTGTTCTTTTTATTTCTCGTTCCCACATTCCTATATCACAAAGTGTCTGACTGAATCTGTCATTCCCGAATGTCTGTATCGGGAATCTCTTCTCGTTTCCACGCTCCCGCGTGGGAATGCATAGGTTGTTGGTGAGTTCGCGGTGGTTGTACATTTACTTCTTCTTTTGTTTTGGCATTATAAAAGAGTTATGCGGAACTATAGATCGAGCTGTTATGTGTATAAAAACTTAGATTCAGCATCCATACTTTCATGAAGTATGCGTATAACAATAATCTTTCCATTCACATCTTCTAAATAAAAAATAATATGGCTACTTTGGGGAAATTTCCTATACCTATTTTTAATATAATTACATTTTTTTCCAACGGATGGCGTCTTTGCCAGTAAATGAAAAACATCATCAAATTGTTTAACATACAAAAAACGCTGGTCTCGTCCCCAGCGTTTTTCAGTGAATCTAGCAATTTTCCTCAAGTCTTCCTTTGCTTCCTTGGTTAACTCAAATGTTTTCATTTATTATTTTCACTATCGAGCTCTTCCATAAATGCATCATAGTTATAATCAGCTATACCACTCTGCTCGCCTACGTTAAGCATTTGCCTCAAAGTCTCAATTTTTGTTTCTGTGTTTTCAAGCAATCTAAGTGCAGCTCTAATTACTTCACTTGCAGAACCAAATCGACCGCTTTCAACTTGACCAGTGATAAAACCATCAAAGTGGTCACCCAGAGTAATACTTGTATTTTTAGCCATAACTCACCTATTTGTACCAATATATACCTAATTGTGGTATAGAACTCATGACAAGTCAATTAACAGACCCACACAAAACGCGTCGCGTTATTTCAAACGTTAGCCCTTTTAATTAATGATTAATGACCAATGACATCTACTAGAAAAAATCAGATACACGCCTTACTTAAAGGCATTGAAACAGGTGATGAAACGTCAGTAGCTGTCGTTAATCCTAATAAGTACATTCAGCACAATCCTCAAACTCACGAAGGTGGTATAGGATTAGCAGAGTTATTTAAGCAGCTTGCCAAGAGTTCACCCCGCGTCAATATCGTTCGCATCTTCTCTGATGGCGACTATATATTTGCACACACAGAATATGATTTTAGCAACTCAAACATTGGCTTTGAAATTTTTCGTTTTGAAGGCGACCAGACCGTTGAACATTGGGACAATATCCAACCAAAAAAAGGCCCTAATTCATCTGGTAATACTATGGTGGATGGGTCGACGGAAGTGACTGATCACGAAAAAACTGAATATAATCGCAAAATCATTCAACCCTTCGTTAATGAAGTACTTATCAAACGCCAACTTAATAAATTAGAGCACTACATAAGCGACAACTATATAGAGCATAATCCACGCATTGGTAACGGTCTCTCAGCTTTATACTCGGCACTATGTTTGCCTGCATCTATACAGTACAACATTAATCATCGTATTTTAGTAGAAGGAAATTTTGCTCTCTCAGTCTGTGAAGGCTCCATGAATGGAATTCACTCTTCGTTCTATGACCTTTTCCGAGTTGCTAAGGGTAAAATCATAGAGCACTGGGATACAACTGAAAAAATCCCACCACAGAAGGAATGGAAAAATGATAACGGTAAGTTTTAAATATTTATTTTTAAAATAAAGAATATAATTATCATAGCAAAAGCTAACAAGCGACTGCGGTGTCAGTCAATACACCTTTTCGCTACGCTATACCTCATGTTGTCAATCAACTGAGTTTAAACGTCAAGTGACAAAAATAATATGGGGAGATGTTTTATGAAAAAGCTAAATAAAAAATCATTACTTGTAGTACTAGTAACTATAT
>CAZCOZ010000063.1:0-2730 GCA_964500555.1 uncultured Thiotrichaceae bacterium
TTTTATGTGAAATTATTGTTGTAAAATAGGTGGAGTCCATATACGGGGATCTGGCATTATCAATAAGTTAAACATTTTGATTCCCGATAAAAACACTCGGGAATGACAAACTACTTAACTAGATAGTAGTCTCGCAGGGAGAAAACTAAGTCTTACCCCAATTTATCATCCGCAACATGGTAGCTAGGATCTTCCAGTCTATTCACTTCAACTAAATTACCGGCTTTATCCAACAATTGTTTACATTCTTCAGATAAATGCCGAAGGTGTAATTTTTTACCCGCTTTTATATATTGCATGGCAAGTGAATCGATTGCTTCGATAGCTGAATGGTCGGTTACGCGCGAGTTTTGAAACTCGATAACGACATCATCAGGATCGTCTAATGGCGTGAAAAGTTCGCGGAAATTTTTCACTGAACCAAAAAATAGCGGGCCATTTAATTCGTAAACTTTAGAACCTTTTTCATCAATGTAACTATTTACGTTAATGTGTTTGGCGTGTTCCCAGGCGAAGACCAATGCAGAAACAATGACACCAACGATTACTGCAATGGCTAAATCAGTTGCTACTGTTACGGCAGAAACTAAAACCAGCACGAAGGCATCGTGAGTAGGTATTTTGTTGAAGATACGAATACTTGACCATTCAAAAGTACTTAAGACCACGATGAACATGACGCCAACTAAAACTGCCATTGGAATTTGTTCAATCAGGCTTGATGCAAACAGAATAAATGCCAGCAAGAATAAAGCAGCGGCAACACCGGATAACCTTTTGTGGCCACCCGAGTTCACATTAATCATACTTTGGCCAATCATTGCACAACCACCCATACCACCAAACATGCCAGTGACGGTGTTCGCAATACCCTGACCAAGACATTCACGATTTCCCTCGCCGCGCGTATTGGTTACTTCATCAATCAAGGTTAATGTCAGTAGTGATTCGATTAAACCAATGGCGGCAAGAATGACAGCATAAGGAAAGATAATCTTGAGTGTTTCAAAATTGTAAGCGACGTCTGGAAGATGGAATTGCGGTAAGCCACCTTTAATCGATGCTAAATCGCCAACGGTTCTGGTATCAATATTCAGTACGATGACGAGCAATGAGCCGACAATAATTGCGGCTAAAGAAGAGGGGATAGCGGTCGTGAGTTTGGGTAAATAATGAATAATGGCCATAGTGAGGACAATAAGACCTACAAAAATTATCATAGCCTGTCCGTTGAGCCATTCCATAGTGCCATTCACATCAATTTGAAAATGTTGTATTTGAGCTAAAAAGATAACAATCGCCAGCCCATTTACAAATCCTAGCATTACGGGATGAGGTACGATTCGAATAAATTTCCCCAGCTTGAGAATACCCGCAAGCATTTGCAATAAACCCGTTAGTACCACAGCGGCAAACAAATATTCCACACCATGGTCGGCGACCAGAGCCACCATGACCACCGCCATTGCGCCAGTTGCACCTGAAATCATCCCGGGGCGACCACCGAAAATCGATGCGAGTAAACCCACCATAAAAGCAGCGTATAAACCAACAAGAGGATCAACACCAGCAACGAATGCAAAAGCGACTGCTTCTGGTACGAGAGCCAGTGCAACGGTAAGTCCAGATAAGATTTCATTTTGCGCGCAAATACGCGTTTGACAACCAAGACGGAACATAAAATTAAAACACTATAATGTGGAGGAGCGCGATTTTACCAGTGGTGATGGGGAAATGTAATATCCCTAAGGAGCGTTTTGATAGTGAAAATACTGACCTTTCTTCTGCCTAATACGTTAGTGAATTTCAGTGGCGATTGGTATTCGAAAGATGATCTCAGGCATAAAAAAACACGGCAACAATGACATGTGTCGTGTTAAGAAATGTTGGGATGTTTATCCTATGTTCTAGTTTTTTGTTCTTAGATAAAAGGAATAATACCGTACATAACGAGTACTATTGTCGACATAAAAATTACTAAGATTGTTAACTTTTTTGTTTCTCCTTCTATTTCTCTACGTTCTAATCTTCCGTGTTGAGCATTCTCTGTATCCATATTCTGCCTCCTTTTAACTGTAGATTTTTACAACGATACCAGAATACGCCCGAATGTAACTAATTGTCAACTTAGATCCATTAAATTAGAATAAGTCTTAACATATGGTGCTAAAAATAGTAGGCGTAATATTTTCAAATAAAAAATCAATGTGTCTACTTTTATACGGTATAGAATATTTATTATGCATAAATTAGTCGGCGCAATTATTGGTTCAATGTTATTAGTAGCCTGTTCATCCACACCAGTCTATGATTCAATATTACCGTCGGTGATGGTGGCTGGGGAACGTGTCAATCTAAATGACACAGTCAGAGTTAAAAACATTCTTAATCAGCAATATGCAGACTGGCAGAAGGTGAAATATCGCCTGGGTGGTTTGTCTAATAAAGGTATTGATTGCTCGGGTCTTGTGTATAGAACGTATCGAGAAAAGTTAGGTATTGATGTGCCACGTTCTACTGAGTATCAGTCAAAGGTGGGACAATCGATAAATAAAAGTCAGCTAAAAGCAGGTGATCTGGTTTTTTTTAAAACGGGGATAATGACTCGTCATGTCGGCATGTATATCGATAATGGAAATTTTCTTCATGTATCGTCCAGTAAGGGCGTAAGGATTTCGAATATGAAAAACGCTTACTGGGCCAACGTGTACTGGAAGTCTCGTCGGCTTT
>CAZCOZ010000063.1:2830-9760 GCA_964500555.1 uncultured Thiotrichaceae bacterium
TCAATTCCACTTTCTTTTCTGTATTACAAATGTTCCTTAAATCCTCAGCAACAAACGAGTTTATCGTGATACTCGGTTTCATCCTCGTTGCTTAAATTTTAAAAAATTGATTTATAAATTTGATTCATAAAAATTGAATTTTTTTCCTTTAATTACAGAGGATGTTTGTTATGTCGGGAATATTGTTAAATATATTAGCAATATCTATAGCTATGTTAATAATACTGATCACGCTGTGGAACAGAGTGATAAATACAGGTTTAAATTTAGGTGATAATACTTGCCTGGATAGTTCGGAGAATGAAGGGCTTAGCAAGCCGCATTCGAAAGTGTGGGCGTTGTGAGTAATAATCGCCACAAAATACAACTCGAAACCTCAAAAATTGAACTTCATATTAATACTCCGGTTGGTAAGACCAAAGTTTGTTTCGAGAAATTCGATGGTTATTTTACGACATTGAGAGTTGGCAAACATAGCGAGAATGGATCTATTAATATAAAGACTGACAGTTTAGCTGGTGATCGTACACTTATTTGTATGATGCTTAGAGGGGAGAAATTCTTTGATGTAGAAAACTTTCCTTCTATATCTTTTGTTGGCAGCAGTTTTGAAAAGGTCAATGACAATCAAGCTATTTTAATCGGTGATATGACGATTAAGAATGTGACTAGAAAAATTATTTTTTATGTGGAATTAGATGGTTCGGGGAATAATGCTTTAGAGTATGACTCTTCGAGATATACCGCCCTGAAAGCCTCAGCGAGAATTAGATGTTCGGATTTTGATCTAGTTAGACTCGAGTCTATAATTAGTGACACCATGAGTTTGTACATAAAAATCGATGTGCTTAAGGACGACACATCGACTATAGTTGCTGGACTGGATTAATCCTTCAGCAGTAATGATTAATCTAGTATTTTAAACAACATCAGTCAGCAGGACAGACATCTCAATTACTCGATATGGGGCCATTAATGCTATTAATTTGTTGGCTTATTGGTATTGTTGATTCTTACCGAATTGGTCGTGCGCAAGATAAAATCGTTCAGCGAAAAACCCATCCATAATACCTTCTCGAAATTGCTCAAATTATTTTAAGTTTTACGATGAATTGTCGACATAAGACTCATAGATAATTTAACGTGGGTTTTTATATGTCGGCTAATATGGAAGTAAGTACGGAATCAACGAGTCATTCAGACATTTTTATAGGGCGCCAGCCAATATTTGATAGAGATCTTAATCTTTTTGCTTATGAATTATTGTATCGTGATTCTGAGGAAAACAGCGCAATCGTCACAGATCAAAGCCAGTCTACATCAGAAGTGATTATTAATTTAGTAACCAATTTTGGTTTCGATGTGGTAACAGGTGGACATCCCGCTTTTATTAACCTCAGTAAGGACTTCCTAACAGGTAAAAAACCATTGCCGTTACCTCATGATAAAGTTGTTTTAGAGGTACTGGAAGATATCGTCATTGATCAGGAGCTTATCGATGGTTTAAAAAAATTGTCCAGTGAAAATTATACCATTGCCTTAGATGACTTTGTTTACTCGGAAGAATGGGAGTCAGTGTTACCACTAGTTGATTATATTAAAGTAGAAATACCGTTGTTAAGCAATGATGAAATTAAAAGTCATGTTGCACAATTAAAAAAATATGACGTAAAGCTACTTGCTGAAAAAGTTGAAACTAAAGCGGAGTATGACTTTCTTCACGAATGTGGTTTTGATTACTTTCAGGGATATTTTCTGGCTAGACCAAAAGTACTGTCAGGGAAAACCATTCCGCCGAATAAACTGACCATGATATTGCTTTTGTCCGATTTAAATAACACCACTATCGAAATTGATAAGTTGACAGAAACGATATCAAATGATGTTTCCCTGTGTTACAAAATTCTCAGATATATAAACTCTGCACATTATGCACTGCCGCGTAATGTTTCTTCAATTCGAGAAGCAATCACTTATGTTGGAATGAATGAGCTCAGGCATTGGGCATCACTTATCACCATGTCTGATCTGTCAGCTCAGTCAACGCAAGCAAGCGAGATGATGCAGCAAACTATCATCAGAGCGAATATGTGCGAGCAAATAGCTGAGCATATAGGTGTTAGTGATACACAGGTGTATTTTTCGGTTGGTTTGTTATCGACACTCGATGCGTTGCTTGGGTTGCCAATGGAAGAAATATTAATCTCGTTGCCATTATCAGACGAAATGCTAGAGGCTTTAGCAAGTTATGACGGCGAGGTTGGTAAAGTTTTAAAGTGCGCTGTCGCTTATGAAAATGCTGACTGGGAAGAGGCCAACCGCATTGATTTAACCGCGACACAGTTGCGTGATTGTTTTTTTAATGCTTTATCACGTTCAAATAATAGTCTGTCGATGTTTGCATAAAGTTATGTATAGCTGAAGTGCTTCTTTTTTTACTGTTTATCTTTTCTGGATAAACCACTCTTTACAATTCCTTTATTTAGGTGTTTGTCACCTGATTATATTCACTATATTTGTCGCTTTATTCTAATTCAATTCGTTGTTTTTAAGTTGGCAGTTTAACCCTGCATTAATCGATGTTTACAATATAAAAGTTCTTGAACTAGTAGAGGTTATTGTGTAGAAATTTTAAATACTATTGAACGATATTACCATTTCTTAAATAATGTTGACGAGTCAAGCTAACTCCAGCGATGGGGAAGCAGATAGGCTAAAAAAGGATTGATTGATATCAAAATTGATATAAAGTTGCGTTTTTCAAATACGTGGCTGGCAAGAGAGGGGTGTGTGTTTTAATATGCTGAAAAAAAATAAAATCAGTCTAGTGTTGGTTATTTCTGTTGTATTGCTCGCCGCTGGTTATCTTGTCATGAATACCTACAACGAAGCAAAAAAAATTCACAGTAATACAACAGATGTCATTAGAGAGCAACAGTCGCGCCGTGCAATTTTAGCTTCAATGCTTAGGGCATCACTTAATCGTTCGTTGATTTTGCAAAAAATGGCGGTGGAAGAGGATGTTTTTGAACTTGATGAATTGAATCAGCAATTTGCCGAACAGGCTCGGCTTTTTATTACCGCTCGAAGTCAACTTTTAACATTTACCTTTACTGATAAAGAATCTTCATTATTGGAGCGTTATGCTGAATTAGTGAGAATGAATTCGCCAAGACAAAACAGGGTGGCTGAACTGTTTCTTGATGAAAAACGTGAAGCGGCAATGAAACTGCTTTTTGAGAAGGCGCTCCCTGCTCAAAATGAAATACATGAGAAAATTGGTCAGGTTATCGATGAATACAATAAAGCTTCTGTCTCGTTTATCGGGAATATGGATCGAAAATTGCAGGAGCATGTTTATCTCTATTTACTATTTGGTGGTTTGTTGCTTATAGGTAGTACCGTCATTATTTTTGTTATGCTGGCACGTGTGTCACGTCAGGAAGAGCGGCAAATAAAACAGGCTCAGGATGAATTAGCTGAACAAAAGTTTGCTCTCGATCAACATGCAATTGTGTCCAGTACTGATATCGATGGAAACATTACTTACGTGAATGATCGGCTTTGTAAAATGGCGGGCTATTCTCGGGAAGAACTTATCGGGCAGAATCATCGTATTCTAAATTCAGGTGAAAAAAATAAGGCTTATTGGAAGGAGATGTATGACACTATCGCCAGTGGTAAGGTCTGGCGTGATGTTGTACGCAATAAGGCTAAGAACGGTGACTTCTACTGGGTCGATTCAACTATTATGCCGCTTATGGGGGAGAATGATAAACCACGTAGCTATATTACGATTCGAACGGACGTCACTGAACGTATGCTGACAGAAGAGGCCTTACGCCGATCACAAAAGATGGAAGCGTTTGGGCAATTAACGGGCGGTATTGCACACGATTTTAATAATATTTTAAACGTTATTTTGGGTAATGTAGAACTGCTTAACCTGGTTGTTCCAGCAAATGAAAAGGTTGAGAAACGAATCCATAACATCAAAAAAGCAACGCAACGTGCGGCTGACTTAACCCGGCAGTTACTCGATTTTTCGCGTACACAAGCCAGCAATGTTACTGCCGTTGATATTACTTTATCGATACAGACAATGGATGAATTGATTGCTCACTCGCTTACCCCGCAGGTAGAAATTGAATGGTGTCTGGCGGATGATTTATGGTTAGTTGAAATTTCTCCTGGTGATTTTGAAGATGCTTTGTTAAACGTAATAATTAATGCCCGTGATGCGATGGCCGGTAGTGGCCAGTTGAAGATTGAAACGAAAAACACACATCTTGATGTGGATTGCTGCGACATAAAATCTAAAGTTCAAGCCGGTGACTATGTACAGCTAATCATCAGTGATAATGGTGAAGGGATGTCGGCGGATCAGCAGGAGAAAATTTTTGAACCATTCTACACAACCAAAGAACAGGGCAAAGGAACGGGCCTGGGTCTGGCAATGGTGTTTGGTTTTATGCAGCGATCTAAAGGCCATGTTTATGTTAATTCTGAAAAAGGCAGAGGCACAACGTTTAATCTTTATTTGCCGAGAACAAAAGCGACGGTATCCACGCTTGAAGTATCGAGGGAGCAACTTGATGAAACATTACCATCAGGTAAAGAAACTATTTTACTCGTGGATGATGAGGCAGATTTACGTGAGTTATCCGAAGAGATGTTGGTAGATTTGGGTTATCACGTACTAACAGCAAGTAGTGGACCACAGGCGCTCGATTTATTAACAAAGGGGGAACATATCGACTTGCTTATTAGTGACGTCATTATGCCGGGAGGTATAAATGGCTATGAACTGGCGGAACAAGCAACAAATAATGACCCTGCGCTGAAAGTACTGTTAATTTCGGGTTATACCGAAAATATTGCGACGAATGAAAGTCAAAAAAGTTTTGGCGAAAAATTATTGCCTAAACCTTATCGCCAGATCGATCTCGCGCAAAAAGTACGAGCAGAATTGACGTTACATTAATCTCCCTTTAATGCATGGATGGTTCGGTTTAGCTGGGATGATAATCCATCTATTTTTTTGTAACTTATTGATTGTTTTATCTTTAATTCTTCCTTTTCTCGATATTCCAAAAGTGACCATTTAAGTTAGCTATAAATTCAGCTTTTTGATGGCAAAATTCAAAGCAGAATATTAGCGTTTTCAGTAAGTTATTGATATACAGTGATGCTGCTTGTTTGCTAAGATTGCGCCATTTTTATACTTATGCACACTAACACACTGCGTTTCTGAGTAGTGTTAAGGATGTGCGCTGATTTTTCGGAGTTCGAATGTTCCCTAAAGATACAACAATTGAAGGTTATGACGAAGCGTTATGGGCTGCCATGCAGCATGAGGTTTTTCGGCAGGAAGAGCACATAGAATTAATTGCATCTGAAAATTATGCCAGCCAACGTGTGATGCAGGCACAAGGTTCATTGCTAACCAATAAATATGCTGAAGGTTATCCCGCACGTCGTTACTATGGTGGTTGTGAAAATGTGGATGTTGCCGAGCAGCTAGCAATCGATCGCGTAAAACAATTATTCGGTGCAGGTTACGCCAACGTACAGCCGCATTCGGGATCACAGGCGAATGCAGCGGTTTACATGGCGCTGTGCCAACCAGGTGATACGGTATTAGGAATGTCATTAGCGGATGGTGGTCACCTTACGCATGGTTCGCATGTGAGTTTTTCAGGAAAAATTTATAATGCTGTTCAATACGGTATTGATAAAGAGACCGGCATTGTTGACTATGATGAAATTCAACGTTTAGCGGACGAACATAAGCCCAAAATGATCGTCGCTGGATTTTCTGCCTATTCACGCATTATGGATTGGGATCGTTTCCGTACGATTGCCGATTCCTGTGGCGCGTATTTGTTTGTCGATATGGCACACGTTGCAGGTTTAGTTGCAGCTGGCTTATATCCAAACCCGATGGATGCTGCTGACGTTGTCACCTCAACCACGCATAAAACATTACGCGGTCCTCGTGGCGGAATTATTCTTGCGGGTGATAAATCATTACTTAAAAATGAAGACCTTGCCAAGAAATTAAATTCAGCTATTTTTCCTGGCACGCAAGGCGGGCCATTAATGCACGTGATTGCTGCGAAAGCCGTTGCATTCAAAGAAGCATTAGAGCCAGGCTTTGCTGTGTATCAAAAACAAGTTATTGTAAATGCTCAAGCCATGGCGAAAGTTGTACTTGATCGTGGTTACAAAGTGGTTTCAGGTGGCACGGATAATCATTTGTTCTTATGGGATTTAACGCCAAAAAGTCTAACTGGCAAGGTTGTTGAAGCTGAGCTAGGTAAAGCGCACATAACAGTCAATAAAAATGCAGTGCCCAATGATCCACAATCACCATTTGTTACCAGTGGTATTCGTGTAGGAACGCCGGCAATGACAACACGTGGTTTTAATGAACAGGACTCAACGGATCTTGCAACATGGATGTGTGACATTATTGATAGCATTAAAAACGATAAAGCAGATATGACGGTTGTTGATAGTGTGCGTGAAAAAGTAACGGCGATTTGTAAACGGTTACCCGTTTATGAAAGTTGATTGTGAAAATAGAATCATAAAAATAGCTAACGTATAAAATATGTATTGCCCATTTTGTTCAGAAGTTGAAACGCGAGTGATTGATTCACGTTTGTCGAATGACGGTGATCAGGTTCGTCGTCGTCGCGAGTGCGCCTCCTGTAATGAGCGTTTTACAACTTATGAAACGGCTGAGCTTAATATGCCGCGCATCGTCAAGCAGGACGGTAGTCGCATGCCATTTAAAAAAGAAAAACTTTGTGCAGGTGTTATGCGTGCCTTAGAAAAACGTCCTGTAAGTACCGAGCAAATTGATGAAGCGATTAATCGCATTACACATAAATTATTAGCTGCAGGTGAGCGTGAAGTTGCATC
>CAZCOZ010000063.1:9860-12218 GCA_964500555.1 uncultured Thiotrichaceae bacterium
AAAGGTGCAACGGTTTATGTTACGTTAGAACCGTGTAGTCATACTGGGAAAACACCACCGTGTGCCGATGCTTTAATTGCAGCTGGTGTTAAAAAAGTGTTTGTCGCAATGACGGATCCAAATCCGTTGGTTGCGGGTAAAGGGCTAAAAAAATTGCAGGCGGCGGGTATTGAAACAGAAGCTGGTTTGCTGGAATTACAGGCACGAGATTTAAACCCTGGTTTCATTAAACGCATGGAAAGCGGGCGTCCTTTTGTAAGGGTGAAATTAGCGATGAGTCTGGACGGTCGTACCGCCATGGCTTCAGGTGAAAGTAAATGGATAAGCAGTGAAGCGTCGCGTCATGATGTGCAGCGTTTGCGCGCAGAAAGTTCGGCAATAATGACAGGTATTGGAACCATACTGGCGGATGATCCATCAATGAATGTTCGCTTAAGTGCTGAGCAACTAGAGCTAGATGGTCTGTCAAATAAGCAGCCAAAACGATTTGTACTGGATAGCCAGTTTAAAATGCCCAGCGATGCCAGGATAGCGGCACTGGATGGCGAATGTACGGTTTATACCACGATAAATGTGGAAAACAAAAATGACTACCCGTTTACAATAGAAGTCGTTTCACCAGAAAAGGTTGCAGCTAAGAATAAACAAATCGATCTGACGTTATTGATGAACGATTTGGCAAAGAAAGAAATAAACCTGCTTCATGTGGAAGCAGGATCAGTATTATCTGGTGCTCTTTTAAAAAATGACCTCGTGGATGAAATCATTATTTATATGGCGCCGCATATTATGGGCGATGCTGCAAAAGGATTGTTTCATTTGCCTGAACTGGAACAAATGAAAGACAGGATTTCGCTGTCGATAAAAGATGTGCGTACTATTGGCAATGATATTCGAATTACGCTCAGGCCATCATAACGTGATTTGAATGTTGATAAAGTTTGAAGCAGATTAGTTATAGATTCAGGCATAATGAATTTAGAAAAGAGGTTATTTAATGTCTACCGTTGTTGTTGCTAAAAAAGCTGGAAAAATTTGTATTGCAGCCGACAGTCTAACCAGTTTTGGTGACTTGAAGCTGGATTCAAATTATGACGTCGCACACGATAAAATTTTGCTCTACAAAGATAACCACCTGGGCATTGTCGGCAGTGCTGCGCATCAGCTCGTTCTTGAAAGTATCTTTTCCCATAATAAATTAGAAGAAGAAAAAATTACTGTCGATTTTTCCTCGCGCCTTGCTATTTTCGAGAGCTTTCGTACATTGCATCCCTTGCTTAAAGAAAAATATTTTTTAAACCCCAAAGACGAGGATGATGACCCGTATGAGTCAACCCAGATTGACGCGTTGATTGCTAACCCCTTTGGTATTTTTGGCGTGCATTCATTGCGTGAAGTAACAGAATATAAAAAATTCTGGGCGATAGGTTCGGGTGCAGAATACGCACTTGGCGCAATGTTTGCGCTATATAATACAGATGCTTCAGCTGAAGATATTGCACATGCAGGCGTCGCTGCGGGTGCAGAATTTAATAATGCATCAGCGATGCCATTAACAAGTTATGTTGTTGATATGCAAAACCTGAAATCGGTAGCGAAGTAAAGTAGGTATGTTCACCGGTATTATTGAAGCTGTTGGTCGTATTAAAAAAATAGAACCGATAAGCGGTGATATGCGTTTGCATGTTGATGCTGGTTCGTTGGATATGAGTGATGTCCAATTGGGTGACAGCATTGCTGTCAACGGTGTGTGTTTGACTGCGATAAAATTCAGTGATGATTATTTTGCTGCCGATGTGTCGAATGAGACCATCAAACTGACTAGTTTGAATAACCTTGATGTGGGCAGTGAGGTGAATTTAGAAAAAGCATTGCTGCCAACAACACGTTTAGGCGGGCATCTTGTTAGCGGACATGTTGATGGTTTAGGCGAAGTGCTTTCGATTAAAGAAGAATCACGCTCCATGCAAATTATTATTCGAGCGCCAGAAGAATTAAAACATTACATTGCAATGAAAGGGTCGATTTGTGTCGATGGTATTAGTTTGACCGTGAATAAAATTGAGAATACTGACTTTGAATTAAACATCGTTCCTCATACACAGCAGCAGACGGTTATTAAGAATTATAAGGCAGGCACAAAAGTGAATCTTGAAGTGGATTTAATAGCACGCTATTTAGAGCGTCTATTATTGAAAGATGGCAGTGCTGAAAGCGCAGGAGTTACATTAGAAACGTTGGCTAAAGCAGGCTTCGTTAATTAGCTCTATTCGCTTTCGAGTTTATATTTTTAAAGAATAAAGAATGAATAATAAATAATGAAATTAAATACCACAGAAGAAATTATCGAAGATATTC
>CAZCOZ010000064.1:0-5622 GCA_964500555.1 uncultured Thiotrichaceae bacterium
CCGTATAAAACGGCACATCTTGGAGGCAACGACTGCAACATATTTGTATCGATAAGAAACCGTTCAGACTGACGCAGTAATTTTTCAGGTTTCCTTACTTCTGAAAAAGTATTAGTCGTTTCAAAACCACGTAATTCGTCATCGACTAGTATTGTTCCACTCATACGAGCGTACTTATCAGCCGTATCAGGATCCTGAATGTTATAAGTTATTTTAATACTGCAATTTTCCATCACTGAAGCAATTACAGATTCTGGATTCAACCCGTCTGATAGATGCTTAAGATCACCTAAACTTTGATGCGCTAAAATAATGTGTGCCTTTTTATCTCGAATTGCACCCAAGGCTTCTATCGCAGGTTGCGATATTAAATACTTGAACTCATCAAGAAACAAACATGCATGTCGAGCATCTTTTCTATCCCTCTGTTCAATTATTTGAATAATTGAAATCAGCATCATTTTTTGCAATTTCAAAATACGTGGATTCTTCATCGATCCTTTGATATAAATAACTGCGCCCTTAGCGATAGTCTTCTCAATATTTAAACCAGTTTTAATATTTAACACAGGAAGGCTAGCCAGTTCTTCAATATCCTGAATAAATTTTGGTGAACTGTCTAATCGATCATGATGGTCTTGTATAAATGCCAGAACTGACTCGCTAAATGTTTTTCCTGTATGTTCATCATTGGAAAATATTCGGGCTGATTTTCTATCGTTCAATCGATAAAAGTCAGCATCCGTGCCTTTGTCTGATAAGTTAAATGCAACTGATAACATTTCTTCAATTTGAATTGGAGATTTTCCAGCTAATGGATTCCACTGCCCTACATCTGATGACAGATCAATGTAGTATCTGTCTACTTTTGACTCCCTTGCCGCTTTTGCTATTACATGTGGTAAAAACTCGTCATCTTTTGGATCAAAAACAATTACAGCTTCTCCATACTTAATCATTTGTGTCAATAAAACGCCAGTAAGTACGCCTTTCCCAGATCCTGTTGTACCACTAATTTGAAAATGACTTGATTGACTACGTTCATTAGGTATGTGAACTGGCTTACCGTTTGCATTAAGCCCAATAAACAATTTATTTTTCTTGAAAAATCGTGTTGAATTATATTCCTTACAAAAATTTGGAAGAATTTTGTCTACAAATCTAACATCTGAGTTTGTGTCACGACATAGTGTTGTTCTCTTTAGTAGTTTTTCTTTTATGATGTCTGTAAGTGAATACAAATTTCTATATGTAAGAAAAGTCAGAATCAAACTTACTAATAACCCTGCAAAATAAACATTTACCTGCCACAACGGTAATCGGTACGATTGATCAAATACGTAAGGTGACCAAACGTGCATTAGATAATATTGCAGTGGTTGCGCCAATATTGTTAATAAAAAGAGCAATACAAATATTAATGTTGGCCACTTCGCTCTAGAATTAAACGCTGACATTAAAAACAGACCGCCTAGCAAACCAAATATCCACCAATATTCATTTAGTGCATGAATCCATTGGCTAGTTATGTTTACGAAAGAGTCATCTAACAGCTGAAATAGCTGAAAAAGTAAAGTGTTTTTGTCCACAAAAAAACCCCTGGTTTTATCTTATAAATTAGAAGAAATCATTAATCACATTTCCTGCTGGTACTCTTGATATTCATCAGCTTTTTTACTAATGGATTATCGAGGTCACACGGCTTCAATTTCGGTGCATTTTCAATTGACTTTTTGTTGGCGATCTTTATTTCTCTAACTTTGTTAGCAGACTCTTTGTACTTTATTCCTAGTCTTAAACTAAATTCGCCCTGTTCTGCCTTACGGACAAAACCCTGTAAAAGGCTGACAGCATCTTTCTGCATTAGATTTTTATCAACATATCCAGACAACTCATAAAGAACTTCTTGAGCGTGTTCAAAATCTAATGGTTTTAGTAATTTTGAGATTTCTTGCTTCTGAAGAGGGGTTAATTTTTTATGAAATACATAACTACCACCACTGTCAGTTAACGTTGTTGTGGTAGTAGTTGTTATATTTTTAGTATTTGTTACAACTTCGTCTTTGTTAATGTCCGTGTTAACCGTATCTGGCTTCCTCGTTTCTTGATTATCCGTTTCCGGGTTTTCAGTAAGCAGTACTCGTGGCTTTTCACGGACGATGTATTCAACGCCAGTAACCCGGCCTTTGTCATCTCGATGGTCTATCCTGGTAATATATCCATATTCAATGGCATTCTTAAGTCTTTTATAAATCGCATCACGACCCAAATTCCCCTGGTTTTTTAAATCAGTTACACGTAATATCCAGTTGTCGGGTTTGCATAACAAATACGCCAAGATTCCTCTTGTCGACCAGTGAAGATTTTTGTCCTCTAATAATGCTCTAGAAATAACTGTAAATTTTTCACGTTTTTCTATACGAATGATGTTGCTCATCACTTAATACCGTTTGATACGGTGAATTTGTGTGTCATTGGGGCTAGACGATTCACAACGAAACCTAGATAACCACTCATGGAAGTCTTTTTCTGGCCAAAGGCGAATTCTCGTAGATGGTGGACATATATATGCAGGCAGTGGATGCCGCAGGTTTATCTTGTTATAAAGTGATTTTAGGCTGATACCTAAAATATCCGCAACGTCTTTGTCCCTTAAATATCGGTGTTCTTTACCCCTAAGATAACTAGGTAAACTGATATCAGCTTTCTTCATTATTTGTATCTCCTATTGATAATGCATCTGCAAAGAGAGTTAATAACGACCTGAAGCAAAAGTCTCAACGAAAGACGCTCATTTTGATGAGCAATCGATAATACTTAGTCATTTGGGCTAATTTCATTAAATTTTACTTAACTTGTCTCTAATGATCTTCACATCGTAAGTAAAAAAACTAAAAGAAAAACGTAAACCATTTATTTTAATTCTAACGAGTTGATTTTATTTTAAATATTATAATCAACATTTTTCTTGCGACACCACTTGAATGAAACAGTCTCATTCCTCTATAATGAGAACATAATGAGTACATGTGAATTAACAGATAAACAAGATGATGTGCTGGACTTTATACAGCGTTATATCGCTATAAACACAGTATCACCAACGATACAGCAGATTGCTGATGGTATTGGTATACGATCTCGCGGAGTCGCGCATCGTTATGTACAGGCCTTAACCGATGCTGGTTATGTTGAAATTAAAAAGAGTAAACGCCGTGGAATTAAGCTACTTGCAACAAACCCACATCGACCAAAATCCGTATTGCCCCTGCTCGGTAAAATTGCAGCGGGTAAACCCATCGAAGCGATTCCTGGTAAAGATGAAATTGATCTAGCCAACTTTTTTGGCAAGCATAACTTTGCTGTCCGCGTGCAAGGCGACTCAATGATTGAGGCGGGTATAATGGATGGTGATACCGTCATTATTAAATTTTGCGAGACAGCAAAAGATGGCGATATCGTCGTCGCTCTAATTGACGAAACCGAAACCACACTAAAGCGTTTTAAACGAAGTAATAAGGGACGCTACATAAAGCTTATTCCTGCCAATAAAGAAATGAAACCAATGGTATATGAATCTAACCGTGTTCGTATACAAGGTGTGCTAGTTGGACAAATTAGAAAATACTAATCACTGGTCTCGCGCCATTGCACTACTCGACATGAATGCTTTCTTCGCTTCCGTTGAACAGCGTGATTTTCCATACCTGCTCGGCAAACCCGTTGCCATTACCAATGGTATGCTAGGCAGTTGCATCATCACCTCCTCCTACGAAGCACGTGCAGCGGGTGTTCACACTGGTATGCGTATACGTGAAGCACTCAAAATATGCCCTGATTTAATTCAGCGACCAACACGCCCAAAGGTTTATGCGAAAGTGTCTACCAACATTATGCGTAACATTAAAACCGTATGCCCTGATGTGGAAATATTCTCAGTCGACGAAGCTTTCATTGATATTACACCTTGCCAACAATTATACGGCTCACCTATTGAAGCAGCTCATAAACTTAAACAATCCGTTTATAAAGCATCAGGACTATTGTGTTCGTTAGGATTAAGTGGAGATAAAACAACAGCCAAGTATGCAGCAAAATTAAATAAACCTGATGGCTTTACTGTAATACCGCCCTGGCAATCAAAAGACTTTCTAAAGAATGTTCACGTAACTGAATTGTGCGGTATCGCAAAAGGTATTGGCAACTTTCTTGCGCAGCATGGCGTACATAATTGTGGTGATATGGAAAAGTTACCTATCAGTGTTTTATCACGTCGGTTTGGTAATCTTGGACGTCGTATCTGGTATATGTGCCAAGGTGCTGACCCCGACCCATTACACCAAGAGATAGCCGCACCTAAATCTATTGGTCATGGAAAAGTAATGCCGCCAAATACCCGTGATCGAAGTGTGATTCTTACTTACCTACAACACATGAGCAATAAAGTCGGTACACGTATGCGGCGTTATGACTTTGTTGCAAAAACTTTTTGGGTTGGGCTTAGAACCAAACAAGGCTGGATCAGTTGTAAAAGTCGATTGATGAATTTCAACAATGATCAACGTGAAATATTCCAGCTATGCAAAACCGTGCTTAATTTACATTGGCACGGCGAAGGTATTCACCAGGTACAGGTCACCGCACTTGACCCACAGTTGGCTGCAATGCAAATGGACATGTTTGATACTGGTGAAAAAAACAAAGTTCAACGAAAATTAAACATCGTGTTAGATGATATAAATTCGCGCTATGGTGAAATGTGTGTCGCCCCTGCTCGCTTACTTAATCGCTCAGAGATGCCGAATGTAATAGCACCCGCATGGAAACCTGATGGCTTGAGACAAACCGTATAAAAGCGAACAACCCCGAAGGGCTGAACGTAGTAGCCTGACCGTCCTTGTCGGAAGTAACTGACATCCAAGTCGGCATAACACATGATAATTATTATTAACCATTCTAACAACGATTTAGAACCGAATATTCTTGTAAGACAACACTTACCTGAATTATTATCCTTAATAAAGTTATACAATTGACAGTGGCGTTATCTACTAAAACTGTTTTACAAATCAGTAGGGAGAACATTGTTATGGCTAAAGCATTCACAGTATTATCATGGAATATTGAACACCTCAAAGATAAGCAAGCAAATCGCATTAAAGCTATTGTCGAAAAACTTAAAGAAGAAAAACCAGATATTTTCGCTATCTATGAAGTAGAAGGAAAGTCTGTTTATAACGACCTTTTCGATAAAATGCCAAAGTACACCTTTCATATTACCGAAGGCCGTCAAACACAAGAAATATTAGTCGGTGTTAAAAATAATATCACTGCATTCTTTACTCAAAAAGTTACTTTTAAATCTGGCAATCCATCCCTACGACCCGGTGCTATATTATCAATAAGGGTCGACAATACTGACTACACACTTTTGTTCCTTCATTTAAAAAGTTTAACCAAACCTGTCGGGTTAGGTCTTCGTGACGATCAATTTGAACGTGTCGGCAAACTTAAAAAAATACTGGACAAACAAGCTGGTGCGAATAAACGTGCTAACTTTATCGCTCTTGGTGATTTCAATACTATGGGAATGAATTACAGAGGAAAAAAACACGATATACC
>CAZCOZ010000064.1:5722-12218 GCA_964500555.1 uncultured Thiotrichaceae bacterium
TTAAAACAAAAATCTAAAAAAGCGTGTTCAAGTAAACGTAACCCGATCATCCATGAGTACGGGAAAAGTCATATTTGTACAACCGATGGGATTGGTTACACAGTACCTGGAAACAGATCGCCACTGGAAATTGTGGTTGATGCTAGTGAAGGATTTATTCCATTGTGGGATGAGAATGTGGTTTTACGTTGGGAATTTGATGAAGACTCTCTTGCGATATACTCAAATGCGGACGAGATTAAAAGCTACGTCAGAGAGTTGCTTGCTGAAGCTTTGTTGAAATGGGGAGAAGCTGCACCAGTAAAATTTTCAGAAAATTCTAGTATTTGGGATTTTAAACTGCGCATAGAAGCAAGTGATAACTGTAATCCAAGAGGTTGCACCCTAGCGCGAGCATTCTTTCCTGACTCAGGTCGTCATGATTTATTGCTATTTCCAAAAATGTTCGAGCAGAGCCGTAAGGAGCAAGTGGATACTGTAATTCATGAGTTGGGGCATGTTTTTGGATTGAGGCATTTTTTTGCGAATGTCAGTGAAAAAACGTGGCCTAGTAAAGTCTTTGGAAAACATAAAGCATTTTCCATTATGAACTATGGTGAAAAGAGCCAATTGACAGCTGACGATAAGAAGGATTTATCGCTTCTCTACCAACTGGTTTGGGCTGGAGATCTCACAGAAATTAATGGAACTCCGATCATGTTATTAACACCTTATCACGAAACATTGTGTTTATAGGCGGTGTGCATGTTTAACATGTAGACAAAATTCTGGACTATTTTACACTCGACATTCTTAGTGAATGTCTGGAACAGGTCGAAACTACCCTACCAAACCATTATATTCAAAGTTCGATATGTAGGTTGGTCTCAACAGACGAAATGTTCAAACTCAATAATCGTATTTTCATGGGACAATTTTGGGACAGTCAGTAAGAGATTAGGCATTATTTCAAATTATTGAAAATGATGTTAAGTGTTTGTAATTATTATCAATACTCTGTAACATGCTGTTTTTAAAAAGTCCTTTAACGGCCTCCTAAGGGGCAGGCCGGGGGTTCGACTCCCTCTCGGGACACCATTACAAACTTGGTCACTACCTTTAAATTATTGAATCAGGAAATAAACTATGACAAACGTTACGATAGAAACAACTCACGGCAATATTGTTATTGAATTAAATGACGACAAAGCCCCGGAAACAGTTAAAAACTTTTTAAGCTATGTCGATAGCGGACACTTTGACGGTACTATTTTTCACCGTGTTATTCCAAATTTTATGATTCAAGGCGGTGGCTTCATGCCAGGCATGTCTGAAAAATCAAACGAGGATGCAATTAAAAATGAAGCCGACAATGGTTTAGCCAATGATCGTGGTACGGTTGCAATGGCAAGAACAAATGACCCACACTCAGCAACATCACAATTTTTCATTAATCACAACGACAATGGTTTTCTAAATCATACTGCACCAACAGGTACTGGCTGGGGTTACTGTGTTTTCGGTAAAGTCACCGACGGTATGGATGTTGTTGATGCAATTGCCGCCGTTAGCACTGGCAATAATGGTGGTCATGGCGACGTTCCTGTTGAAGATATTGTTATGAGCAAAGTTAGCACATCATAGACGTTTATATTTACTGGCTTTGATCTAAAAATAAACCTGGAAAATAAACCTGAAAAATAAAATGCAGGATATTGTTTTTATTTCTGATTTACATCTATCGCCCGAACGCCCAGAGATGATTGACTTATTTCTCAAGTTCGCCGATGAGATTGCTGCCAAAGCCGATAAACTCTATATTTTAGGTGATTTTTTAGAATATTGGTTAGGTGATGATGATCCCGCATTATCATTGCAACCCGTTTTTGACAAACTTACTGAACTATCTGATGGACATAAAACAAAACTGTATTTTATGCACGGTAACCGTGATTTTCTTGTCGGTAATAAATTTGCCGAACGCTGTCATTTAACACTACTCGATGATCCTTGCATAATCGATATACAAAATCGTCATGCGCTACTTATGCATGGCGATACACTATGTACGGATGATATTGAATATCAAAAGTTTAGAACGATGGTCAGAAACCCGCAATGGCAACAGGACATTCTCAGTAAAAGTTTAGAAGAACGGATCACCATCGCTAAAAAAATGCGGCAGACAAGCAGTGAATCAACAGCTGAAAAAGATGAATATATAATGGATGTTAATCAACTAACAACTGACAAGGTATTTATTGAAAACCATGTCGATCTAATTATCCATGGCCATACACACCGCCCCAAGATACATAAGAAAACGATAAATAATATTGAAACAACACGCATTGTGCTTGGCGACTGGTATAAGTTGGGTAGCTATTTACGAATAAATGATGTCTCTGAATTTAAGTTAGAAATTTACGGATAACAGATCAATAAATTATTAAACGTATGTTGCAGAACCTTCACGTGAGATCGTAACTATCGAGCCAGGTTAATCAAATTCATAGAAAAAATAGAGAGCATAAAAAAGCCCCAGTATTAACTGGGGCTTTTTTATGCAACTTAAAGTTAATTGATTAAGCCACTTTCTTTCTTCTCGAAAAACCAATTCCAGCTAAACCTAGCCCTAACAAAGCAAGAGTCGTTGGCTCAGATACTGAAACAGGAGGATCCATTGGAGGGCCCATTGGAGGATCTGAAGGATCAGTTCCTGAAAATGATCCCCCAGCAATAAACACAGCACTATCAAATACTCCATCACTTGCATCAGAAATCGCAAATTTCATGGTGTGAGTGCCTGCACCTAAACCTAAGATACTGGCAGTGAAAACATCCGTAAAGCCATCATATTCAATGTCAAAAGTACCAGAGGTATTATCATTAAACGATGAGCAATTTGGCCCAGAAAGATCAGTACCTGATGCTCCACAATTTATTGTACCCACCGATATAGGCTGTCCATCTGGCGCAAGCGCGAAATTAACGCCATTAACAAACAACCCAAAGGGGTCAATGAAATCTAAAAACTCATTGTATTCTTCAGAAGCGAAAACGAAATCAAAAAATAAATCACCTGTTGTTGTCGTAAAATCAAATTCTAATATATTTGCGTCGTTTGTGCCAGTACCTCCGACTAGAGCTGAAAGATCTGCATCGCCAGCAGTGTCAAGACTACTTCCCGCACTAGATCCTGAATTTGGTCCTGGTGCTAGTGTTGCATCACCCGATGTAAGTAGTATGCCGTTCTCAATACCGATCCCTGATGCTATTCCATCGGTAAAGGTGGCACCTTGTGTTGCTGCACCAACATAGTTGATTGAAGAACCATCAATAGTCACGCCTGAACCTGCAATTACACCTGCAAGTACGCTACCATCAGAGGTTGGTGTAATTAGAAGTGCTGAAGCATTACCTGCCAAGGTTAACAAACAACTCGTTAAAATAATTTTTTTCATTTCGTTACTCCCCGTATCACATTTAATGTATACAAAATTTGTACTCAGTATCTGGGTAGCATGATCTATGCCAATAATTTAAACCTTTGTTTTTAATAGATATATATATTTTCAAATATTTACTTCATCAAAAAATGTAAAAAATAGTGACAGTTTGACACTCACACAAAATCCCCATCAATTTCTGCAGGCTCCTAATAAATAGTAGCTCGATTTAAAAATGACCGCCATCACTCCTATACAGTCAATTATTCTAAAAAACGTTTTGAATTGTTATCCATTGAAAATTGCTTGTAATTTTCAGGAATCAAAAATTTACTTCTCTCAACTTCTGTTGATTTATATGAGGTTAAAATCTTAAATCGATCATTACTATGCCATTCCTGTATCGGTAAACCTTTCTCATAATATCGTCCTTCGTTATAGATTTGATTCACGTAGAAACAAGGCGGTTGCATTTCAGTTACTTTATTACCAGACATTTTTACTTGCTGACCAGAAATAACTTTTTGATAGTTCTGTAATATTTTACTCACTTTTGGTAAAAGACCTTCTACTAGCTGAATTTTCATACAACTTACTTCACTATCTTTACCCGATTCATTATCAATCTGTTTAACAAAAACATGGTAATTGAATATGTGTTTTCCTGCTATTTGGGGCGCATCAGCAAGTGGTAAATATTCAGTAAACCATTTCACGGGCGAGGATTCACTAGAAAATGTATCTTCTTTTATAACCAGAACAGATTTATCACTATAACTAACGCTATAAATAATTTTTTCTTTGTCGTCATAAATAATATAGCCGCTCGCTTCGCCATCCTCATCTATTCTTATGTAACGATCAGAAATAAGCATCGTTACACCATAATTATCAATACCGGGTTCACGTTCAAGATAAGAAAGTTTTGTAACTACCAACACTTTTTCCTCACCCGTTTTTACGATGACCTCCGACACACTGTCATGCGAAAACACACAAGCTAATAATAAAATACTAATAGATAGTTTAGTTCTCATATTCAAATAACCCTCTACTCACCACCATGCTACCTACCCGCTATAAAATATTTATTTCTTCACTTAAAAATGCTTCAATAAACCCTGCATTTCTTTTTCACTAAAACCTGCTTGCTCACGTGCTTCTTTTTCAAACGGACCAAACTTTGCTCCTTGCATATATTGATCGATTAACTTAAGAAAAGTTTTCTCGGAATCCAGCTCACGTTCTTCGCATAATTGCTTATACCAGTAACTACCTATTTTCACATGCCCTATTTCATCATCAAATATTTTTTGTAAAATGTCGATGAGTTTAGTATCGCCTGTTGGCGCTAATTTTTTAATCATTGTTGGTGTCACATCTAAGCCTCTCGCTTCTAAAACGCGTGGTACCAAGGCCATGCGCACCATCACATCCTGGTCAGTTTTAACCGCCATTTCCCACAGGCCATTATGAGCTGAAAAATCGCCATACGTCACACCATGACTTTCAAGGTAATCTGATAACATCGTAAAGTGCTGCGCTTCTTCAGCCGCAACACGACACCAGTCCAGATAATATTGCTGTGGCATATTCTGAAACCGGTATATCGCATCAAGTGCCAGATTAATCGCATTAAATTCAATGTGAGTAATCGCATGAACCAGTGCCAGACGCCCTTTCAGATTCGTTATGTTGCGTCTGGGTACATCTTTGGGATCAACTAAAAGTGGCTTATCGGGGTGACCTGCCAGGGTAATAGTTTCAACTTTATCTAAAGGCTCTATTACCAGTAAATCTTCTAACAAGCTGTTCTGCAATTCAAACGTTTGTTTGACTTTTTCTTTAGGACTATTTAGTAACAAACAATAATATGTTTGAGAAAACAGGTTTTCCTTTTGCTTACTAGAAATATCAAGCTGAACATTCATTTTTTTATTGTTTAAATATGCTAATTATTAAACAATAGTTTACCAATAAAAAAGGCCTGAGAATCAGGCCTTTCATTAAAAAAACAATAAATGCTTTAAATTTACACTGTGATTTTTATAACATAATATTGTCTTTATTTTTTTCCACTGTCTTACTACCGATGCCATTAACATTTTCTAAATCTTGTGCTGATTTAAATTTTCCATGGCTGCTGCGATATTTCACAATGGCTTTTGCTTTACTTTCGCCAATACCTGACATGGCGTTGGAAATTTGCTCCGCATTAGCGGTATTGATGTTAACCTTGTTATTATTAACATTTACAGCGAAAACAGCTGAGGACAAAAGTAAAAGACTAGAAACAAAAAGAGTCTGAAATAATTTCATGTGTATCCCTCCTGGATATCAATTTGTGGAGCGAAGATGGTATGCAATTGAGAACAATTACCCAATCAGGCAATGTCGTCGATAATTGTGCGTAAAACCTTACATGGATCCTCTGCCTGCGTGATTGGACGACCAATAACTAAATAAGATACACCGTTATCCAGCGCTTCTTTAGGTGTCACTACACGGCATTGATCATCTGACTGCACCTTACCTAATCCAGTGTCCGCCAGACGAATACCCGGCGTCACCAAAGTAAAATCTGTTTTGATAGTTTGCCTGAGCATACTTGCTTCCTGAGCGGAACAAACAACACCGTCAAGACCTGAATTTTGCGCCATAACCGCCAGGCGTTTAACTATTGCTTCTGCATCTGCATTGATGCCTAATGCATCCAGTTCTACCTGACCGCTACTGGTTAGCCAGGTGACAGCGATTAATAGAGGACTGTCTTTCGAAACTAACGCCTGTCGAGCAACCTGCATCATCTTTTCACCACCAAGTGCATGCACATTTAACATCCACACGCCCAGGTCAGCCGCCGCTGCACACGCGCGTGCAACTGTGTTTGGAATATCGTGATATTTTAAATCAAGAAATACGTCGAATTCTTTTTCAACTAATTGCTTTACCAGTGCGGGACCACAACTGGTGAATAATTCTTTACCTACTTTTAAACGGCATAAAGAAGGTTCTAGCTGCTCAACAAGTTGCATTGTTTCGCGTTCGCTCGGAAAGTCTAACGCAAC
>CAZCOZ010000065.1:0-2636 GCA_964500555.1 uncultured Thiotrichaceae bacterium
GTTAGACCAACGTGATCTGCCCATGAAAGACGGTTGTAGCAGGTCCCGTCATTAATAATTTTTGCCCTTCGCCTGGCCAACGAATTACCAGGTCCCCACCGGGAAGTTGTACCGTTACTACTTCATTTAATTTACCCTGCATACGACCAACTGCAACTGCAGCGCAAGCACCTGTTCCACACGCCAGTGTTTCGGCTGCGCCACGTTCGTAAACGCGTAAATTAATTTTATCCTGATTAACAATTTCCATAAAGCCTACATTTACGCGTTGTGGAAATTGAGCATGATTTTGTATCGCTGCACCTATAGTTTCCACCTCGGCGATTTTTATATCTTCAACCTGTAATACCGCATGCGGGTTACCAACTGATACAGCACCTATAGCATACTCAGCGCCGTTCACCATAATATGGTAGGTTTCCAAACATTCATCCGTTGTAAACGGCAAACTGTCCGGCTCGAAATTTGGTACACCCATATCAACCGTAACCTGGTCACCTTCGATGCTTAGTTCGATTAAACCACCGGCTGTTTCTACACATATAATGTCGTTCGTAGTTAAACCAGCATCACGCACAAACACAGCAAAGCAACGTGCGCCATTACCGCACTGTTCTACTTCGCCGCCGTCTGCGTTAAAAATACGGTAACAAAATTCTGCTTTCGAATCATTGGCTTTTTCAACTAGCAATAACTGATCACAGCCGACACCAAAATTACGGTCGGCAATACTTTTTATCTGCTCCGAAGATAAATTGATCGATTGTGCTATCGCGTCAATAACCACAAAATCGTTACCTAAACCATGCATTTTTGTAAACTTAATTTCCATTGATATTTCTGTATTTTTCCACCAAATCACGTCCGTAAGCAGCATGTCATAGAGTCTTCGCAGCATACCTGTCAACATCTTCGTTGGCAATATTAATTATTGCGTTTTTTGTTTCCCAGTTAGTTTTCTTATTCCATGCTTTCATGTTATATTTAGTCATCTGTCTAACTACGTGGAGACGATTATGACACAAACCTCACTTGCCAACACAATCACCGCTTTCCAGGATAAGTTTATTCCGACTATTCCTGAGGAAACGTTCAATTTACTGATGTCCGAGCTACACATACTCATTGCTAAAGGCATGGCGGAACAGGCCATCAAAGTTGGCGATACCTTTCCAGACTTTGTTTTATCTAATGCAGATAATGTTGATTTATCACTCGCAACATTACTTAAAAAAGGCCCTTTGGTTATCAGTTTTTACCGCGGCGCCTGGTGTCCCTATTGCAACCTGGAAATTAAAGCGTTACAAAATCGTCTTGCCGATATTCAGGCGGCGGGCGCGCAACTAATCGCCATATCACCGCAAACACCGGATAAATCCAGTGATCAGATTAGCGCATCAAAACTCACTTTTGATGTATTGAGTGATAGTAGCAACAAACTGGCAAAACAATGTGGACTGGTTTTCACCTTACCCGAATCATTACGCCCAGTTTATGTCGCATGGGAATTAGACATACCCGGCCATAATGGTGACGACACTTTTGAACTGCCAATGCCAGCAACGTTTATCATCGGTAGCGATGGCATTATTAAGTACGCTTTTATTGATATGGATTATACAAAACGGTTAGAGCCAGAAATAATTGTTGAGCAGCTAAAACAACTATAGAAAGTACCCGTCGTTTGAATCGTAACTTTTTGCCGAGCATCTTTTCCTGGGCACAAAAAAGCCGCCTGTAATGGCGGCTTTTTTATAGCATCATCCTGATGCAACTATTGCTAAGCTCTGGTTATTTACCTGATTATTTACCAGGAACCGTTGATAAGCCAAGAATTTCCCAGTCCTGCATACCACCACGGTACCATTTGATTTTATGTGCTGGGTAACCAAATTTAAGCAGGTTCTTAATGTTATTTGGCGATTGACCACACCACATACCATTACAGAACAGAACCAGTGTTTTTGCTTTACTGAAATTTAATAAACCTTCGCTTTCAGTAACACCAAACTCATCTTCCATAATTTCTAAAATAGAAATAGGATCTGCGCCTTTAGCTGGGTTTAATTTTGTCCAGGGTAGATTTTTTGCACCTGGAATAGTGCCTTTTTTGGCCCAGTCTGGTGTGCGTGAATCGACCACTAAAATTGTGTCGTCACCACCAGACATCTTCGCCAAATACTCAATCATTTCAACTTCAGCAATGGTTTCAACACCGGGTGCTAAAGTTGATGGTTGAATACAAAATGGTGGGCATGGACGTGATGTTTTAGCGAATGCAGGATTAACCGTATTTTTATTATCCTGATTACGCTCAATCTTAACTTTTTTGCCATCATGCTGAACGGTTACGCCCATCATACTTTTAGTGATACCAACCGGCTTACCTGCACTTGCGGTAGCTGAAAAGACTAAACTCGCTGCAAATGCAGCAACTAAAATTTTTGCTTTCATTGTGTGACTCCTCATGAATACCCTAAATATGATTTTCTGGGCATAATTATTGTTTACTTTTTTATATTTTTTCTAACGAACTTTTTTATAACAAACGCTTACAGACTAAAAATTGTAGTCAAGAAACGACTATAAGCAATGATTTACTCACAATCAGGTTCTTCCTCTTCTTCTTTCTTTTC
>CAZCOZ010000065.1:2736-4628 GCA_964500555.1 uncultured Thiotrichaceae bacterium
CCACCACCCAAATCAAGATGATGTAACTGGATATTTTTTTCCGCTAAGGTATCAACCAGCTTAAGCACACGATCAAGTGCATCAACAAAGGGTGCAACCTCTGTTAACTGCGAACCAATGTGACAATCAACGCCCACTATTTTTAAATGCGCAGAATCAGCGATGGTTTGATAAACTGCTGGCGCATCTTCAATCGCAATACCAAATTTATTGTCTTTTAATCCGGTCGAAATATACGGATGGGTTTTTGCATCGACATCCGGATTAACCCGCAACGATACTGGCGCCTGTACACCTTTAGCCTCAGCAACCTGCTCTAACTGTTGCAGCTCAGCCTGTGATTCAACATTGAAACAACGAATACCCACATCTAAGGCACGAGCCATTTCATCCGCCGTTTTCCCTACGCCAGAAAAAACAATTTTATCAGCACTACCACCAGCACGAAGCACACGTTCAAGTTCACCCGCAGAAACAATATCAAAACCCGAACCGAGTTTTGCTAACACATTTAATACTGCCAGGTTAGAGTTTGCTTTGACTGCATAACAAACTAAATGCGGCTGCTCACCCAAGGCATCATCAAATGCTTTCCAGTGGCGTTCTAATGTTGCACGCGAATAGACATAACACGGCGTACCCCACTCTTTAACAGCAGCACTAATATCAACATCTTCTGCCCATAAATTATTTTCTTTGTAACTAAAAAAATCCATACTTTATACTTCTACTAATAATATCTATTGGTTTTTTATTTTGACTTTTTTAACTTTACGCTTATATTTGGGTCTTCACTGTCGGGCAAATATAAATCACCCTGCATTCCACAGCTGGCTAAAAACATAGATAAAAATATCAGTAATATAACGGAAGATTTTGCTGCTTTCATCTTAATACACCCTTGCGCATTATTTTTGTGTTAGTTTAAATTATTATTGCTTCGTCTCATATAGATAGAGCAAAGCAACTAGAACAAAGCAGCGCAATAAACTAAACACTCTCATCAAATTAATTTCGGTTAAAACCTTATGTCAGAACTTGAATCCATTGTACTCGAACCCGAAGAACCTGCTACTGCTGCTGTCATCTGGTTGCACGGTCTCGGCGCTGACGGAAATGACTTCGTACCGATTGTTGATCAATTACAACTGCCTTCTCATTCAGCAATCCGTTTCATTTTTCCACATGCGCCTGTGCGCCCCATTACTATCAACCAAAATTATCCCATGCCGGGCTGGTATGATATTCGAAGTCTGAGCGATTTTGCAGACGAAGACGAAGCAGGTATAAAAGAATCCTCTGCAATTTTACAACAACTTTGCGAAGCGCAGGAAGCAGATGGCATTGCTTCTAGCAGAATAGTCATTGCCGGTTTCTCTCAGGGTGGCGCTATCGCTTTGCATTGCGGTATGCGTTTTCCACGACCATTGGCCGGTATTATGGCATTATCGACCTATCTCCCCCTGGCCGACAGCCTTGCGGATGAAATCAATGAAGATGTCGTTGAAGTCCCAGTGTTTATGGCGCATGGTCGGCAAGATGAAGTGATTGTTTACGATATTGCCGAGCAAAGCAAAGAAACATTAATTAGTCATAATGTCGATATTCAGTGGCATGAATACGATATGGGTCACGCCGTGTGTCCTGACGAAATTCGTGATATTCGCCAGTGGTTAAGCCTGGTCTTATAGTTTAGGCTTTATAGTTCAGGTTCTTCAGTTCAAGATCTATCGTTATTCCGTGATAACTCAAATCATCATCTGCCAAATTGACAACATCGCGGGTCGAATATAATTCGCCTTTAACGATGAGTCCAGCTATTATCTATAGTATTGTAAATCGGTGGCACAATATGCTTTTATCTCGCAACTCGTACATTTTAGAATTGGTTG
>CAZCOZ010000065.1:4728-9970 GCA_964500555.1 uncultured Thiotrichaceae bacterium
CCGATTTAAAACTCAGCATTAATCTCACACCGGCTGAACCGCTTTGGAAGGTAGTACCAACGCGCGATGCTGATGGTGGTCCTGTTAGTGATGTTTTAATGATCATCCCAAAACTAAAAACTAAACCTGAACAATACATAAAAGACACTTTGGCCAATATTGAATTTGCCCTTAAACAATTTAGCGACGAAATTTTATTTGCCAATCTCGATATGAAACTCAACACACTCTGGGTTTCATTCAAAGCCGTACCCGGTGTTTATACCGACATCGTCGCGTCATTAAAAATGAATATACCTGAAGCGGTAATTGTGGGTGACATGGGCTCTCGCCTTCATAAAGACTAATCACATAGAAACTAACTGTATAAATATCAGCATCCACAAGTGTCATTTCAAATACAGGTTAATCTTAAAAAGTTAGCTATAATTCTTTTCAACAACTTATTTATATCAACATCTCAAACGTTATAACTTAAAGGAATAAACCATGTCACAAGCTGCAATCAATGCACAAGCATTTGCGGAAATGAAAGAATTAATGGGCGATGCTTTTGTCGATGTTATTTCTATTTGCCTGGAAGCATTACCGGAACAAAATGAAAAGCTCGCACTTGCTATTAAAGCAGATGATGCCGAGCAGGTTTTTCATATTGCACATCGTCTAAAAAGTTCCTGCGGTACAATCGGTGCTTTTGGTCTGGCTGAAAAGGCTGAAGTAATAGAGCTTATTGGTCGAGACGGCTCGACCCAGGGTGCAGATAACGCTTATTCTGAATTACAGATTTCATTACAGGAAGTGCTTTCACATTTGCAAAAAGAAAAGTGATGAACAGTCGTGGGTCGGATTAGCGTTAGCGTAATTCGACACTGCTACAATAGACAAATTATTACTTTGCTTATTTCTTTCGCGCTAACGCGACCGCTTTTCTAACTTGCTCCGGTGCAGTACCACCAATATGATTACGCGAAGCAACCGAACCTTCTAACGTTAAAACATCAAACACATCATCTTCAATTTTATCTGAAAAACTTTGCAATTCTTTTAAGGTCAATTCGCTTAAATCTTTACCGGTACTGATACCCATCGCGACTGCTTTACCGACGACTTCATGTGCATCGCGGAACGCTACATTTTTACGCACTAGATAATCTGCTAAATCGGTTGCGGTTGAAAACCCCTGTTTCGCTGCTTTATACATATTGTCATGTTTACAGATAATCGCGGGAATCATATCGGCGAACGCGCGCAGGCAACCCAACACCGTATCGACCGTATCAAACAACGGTTCTTTATCTTCCTGATTATCTTTGTTGTATGCCAATGGCTGTGATTTCATCAAGGTCAATAAACTAATTAGATTACCCGTTACTCGACCGGTTTTACCACGAACCAATTCGGGCACATCCGGGTTTTTCTTTTGCGGCATAATTGATGAACCGGTGCAGAAGCGGTCGGGCAGCTCAATAAAATCAAATTGTGCGGAAGACCAGAACACTAATTCTTCAGACATGCGTGACATATGAACCAGTAAAATCGACGCATTGGAACAAAATTCAATCGCGAAATCACGATCACTCACTGAATCTAGTGAATTTCGCGTTGGTGCAGCAAAGCCCAATTCAGCTGCGGTGAATTCTCTATCGATGGGATAACTGGTTCCTGCAAGTGCCGCCGCGCCTAATGGCGACATATTCATCCGCTGTTGGCCATCGGTAAAACGCGAGGCATCACGCACCAACATTTCATACCAGGCCATCAAATGATGGCCAAAGGTGATCGGTTGTGCCACTTGCAAATGAGTAAAGCCGGGCATAATGGTGTCGGCCTCACGCTCCGCCACAGCAAGGATTCCTTCCTGCAGTCTTGCTATTTCATTATTAATGAACTCAATTTGCTCGCGCAGATATAAGCGAATATCCGTCGCCACCTGGTCATTACGCGAACGCCCGGTGTGGAGTCGTTTACCCGCATCACCCACAATTTCAATTAAGCGCGCTTCTATATTCATATGCACATCTTCACGCGCAATCGACCAGTTAAATTTACCTTCAGCAATTTCTGTTTCAACCTGATCGAGGCCTTTTAATATTGCTGCCAAATCATCAGCACTCAACACCTCAATTTTATTGAGCATTTTTGCATGTGCGCGCGAACCGGCAATATCCTGTTTATACATACGCTGATCAAACTGCACCGAGGCGGTAAACGCCGCTACAAATTCATCAGTCTGCTCACTAAATCGACCACCCCAGGCGGGGTTAGTCGTGGTGGGTTCTGCTTTTTTATCACTCATACGATTGTTGATAACCTTAATAATCTAAATAAGAATGGGTTTTTGGGCGAAATTAATTCACCAGATAATTAATCATAAAAGTGTGCGATTCCTCGCATTCAACTTGCTTTCCCTGCTTGCTCTACTATTTAATGTAAATGGCTGAAAACATTATGAATAATAATAGCGGCAATAATAGCGAGTTCGCACAAACTTTACTACCTAACTTTTGTGAGGTGCGTAATGTTTTTATCGTGGTTTTGCTCACAGAAGTTCTCGCCATCGTTTTCGCTATGGCCGCTTCCGTTAACAGTGCCCAGTTCTGGGATTATTTATCGCTCTCATCATTGTTAATGTTATGGATCGCGCTGCTAAACAGTGCCATTTTATGTCAATTACGTCACTGGTTAAACAAACAAAATCAATGTCTTATTATTACTTTTTGTTTGATGATGGGCGTCAGCCTGCTGGTGGTTCTTTTGTCGCGATATGCCAGCTCGGTTCTTTATTATGATGAAGTAAATAGTACTTTAAACAATCTATTTTTTGTGCGGATTATTACCATAAGCGCAGTGATTTATTTTCTCCTGCTGCGCTATTTTTACATCCAGCACCAATGGCGAATTAATCTTGCTGCGCAAAGTCGAGCAGAAATACAGGCTTTACAGGCGCGCATTCGACCGCATTTTCTGTTTAACAGTATGAACACCATCGCCAGCTTAATTGAAATTGCACCTGAAAAAGCCGAACGAGCCATCGAAGATCTGTCTGATTTATTCCGCGCCAGTTTACGCGAGCAAACCATGAATCAACTGAGTGAAGAAATTGAGCTAACCGAAAGTTATCTGGCAATTGAAGCTTTACGTCTGGGTGATCGTTTGCAAATCGAATGGCAGATCGATAAAAAAATGCTTAATGTTGAAGTCCCTTCCCTGTGTATTCAACCGCTTGCAGAAAATGCCATATATCATGGCATTGAACCACTACCAAAAGGTGGCAAAATTGTTATTTCTGCTCTACATTTAGATAAACAGCTGATCTTATCTGTCAGCAACCCTTTAATGCCAAAAAATGAAAAAATGGCATTAAGAAAAGGCAATCAAATGGCGCAGCAAAATATAAAACAGCGCCTTAAACTCGTCTACGGTAAAGCCGGCGAGTTTTCAATAAATGACACCAAAGAAACGTACACCGTATCACTTTCAATCCCTTTGGATGTTAAACATGAATGTATTAATAGTTGACGATGAACAACTTGCCAGACAACGATTAAGGAAGATGTTATCTGCTAAAGCCGGTTACCAGATTATCGGCGAAGCAGAAACCGGCGAAGACGCACTTATCAAAACCCAGGCATCAAACCCCGATGTTGTTCTAATGGATATTCGCATGCCAGGAATGGATGGCATTGAAGCGGCGAATTACATTACGCGTATGGATAAGCCACCTGCGATTATTTTTACCACGGCTTTCAGTGATCATGCCCTGGATGCGTTTGAATCACACGCGATTGATTATTTATTAAAACCCATTAAACAAAGCCGATTAGAAGCCGCGTTAGATGCAGCAAAACGTATTAACAAAGCACAGCTGCGTCAATTACATGTCAACGAAACAGCCGGTGCTCGACCAAAAATATGCGTAAAAAATAGAGGTTCTTTAGAACTCATCTCAATAGAAGATGTGATCTATTTTAAAGCCGATCAAAAATACGTAACCCTGCGTACAGCGGATCAGGAGTATTTACTTGAAGAGCCGCTGAAAGAACTCGAAGAAGAATTTTCACAACGCTTTATCCGTATTCACCGCAATGCACTTGTGGCAATAAAGTTCTTACAGGGTTTAGCAAAAAATACCAGCGGACACGCCTGTGCTCGGTTTAATGAAATTGATGATATGCTGGAAATTAGCCGACGACATTTACCGCTAGTACGAAAAAAATTAAAATCGTCATAACTATGGCTAATAATTATAATGAGCATACAGGCTAACGCAAACTAGATCTGACTTTAAAATCGACACCAAATACAACGCCAAATAAAAGCCGCCTTAACGATTCCGCGCTGTTAAAATAGAGCAACACTAACTGTAGTCGTTGCACAGCGACTGTGAAATATTTTATATGACTCAGTCAAAGCCTCTTCTAAATAAAACTATTCTGGTTACTCGTCCAAACGGACGTGAAACCAATTTATGCCAGTTAATCGAAACTGCTGGTGGCCGTGTTATATATTATCCAGCAATCACCATTCGTGAACTTCCTGAACAAAAAATAAAAAAGTTGCGTGCATTATATGCTCAACTTGAACAATTCAGCATGGCTATTTTTATCAGCCCAACTGCCGTTGAACAAAGTCATATTTACTTCCCTTCTTTTCCTGAAAATATCCGTATTGTTTCTATGGGCAGTAAAACAACAAAAGCGCTGGAAAAACTAAACATTCCCGTTGCCATTGAATCACCAAAACACAATACTGAAACACTACTTGAAACAGAAGCGTTCGCTAGCGAGAAAATTAAACATCATAATATATTAATTTTTCGTGGTACTGGGGGACGTTCTCTATTAGGCGACTCACTATTAGAACGTGGTGCAACGATGCAATATGTTGAAATATACAGTCGCGAACTACCCTCATCTCAAGCCTTAACATCGCAACAACTGTCCATGTTAGATGTTATTACTATTAGTAGTAATGAAGGTCTAACAAATTTAATTACGCTAGTCGGTGATGCTGAACTATTAACCGATATTCCTTTAATCGTACCGTCTATCCGTGCAAAAAAATTAGCAGAGCAATATGACATTAAACATATTATTGTTGCCAGAGACGCGACAGATGCAAGCACCTTACTGGCTTTAAACGAAACGTTTTCGTAGGAACATCAATAAAACAGTGCGTTATCGTTGTTTATAAGCAAAAATTATAAGCAACTATATATTTTTCTTTAAATACGATACTCTGT
>CAZCOZ010000065.1:10070-12115 GCA_964500555.1 uncultured Thiotrichaceae bacterium
GCGGGTGACAGCTATGAATCGACTTGCCTATATATTACTTATTTCCTTAATAACCGTTACTGGTTTCATTATGTATCAGCGCGATGATGTTGGTAAGGTTAATCTTGCCTTTGCTAATTATTCGTATGAAACCAACCTGGTTGTTTTATTTGCCGCAATTCTTTGTTTCTTCTTTCTCTTTTTAGCCGTATTAAAAATACTGACTTTTATAAAAAGCTCTTTCTTCTATTTCGGTAAGAAACACCGGGCCAGACAAAAAGAAAAAGCACGCGCAGCGTTACCTAATGGCTTAATCGAATATGCTGAAGGGCGCTTTGCACAAGCTGAAAAAGTACTTTTACAACAGGTTAAACACAGCGACAATCGGTTACTGGTTTATTTATCTGCGGCACGTGCAGCGCAACAACTTGACGCACATGATCGCCGCGATGAATATTTACGTAAGGCACATCTCGACGCACCAGAGGCTGAAATTGCGATTAGCCTGACTAAAGCAGAACTACAACTTGCACATGATCAAAACGAGCAGGCTTTAGCAACACTCACCCAACTTAACGAGCAAGTAGAAAATCACACTTACGTTCTCACCTTACTAGCGAACACATATAAACATCTTCATGATTGGGACAATTTAAAAACCATTCTTCCCGCACTTAAAAAACACACTAAACTTTCTGCTGAAAGTTTTTTATCTTTTGAAATTTTAGTGTGTAATGGCCAGATGTCTTTACTCGCAAAAAAACCAGAACAAACAAACTCTGAAAATAGCGAGAGCCTTGTTAGTTTCTGGAAAGAAGTTCCTAATCATTTAAAAACATTGCCTGAAGTTATTGAACACTATGTAAGACTGTTAAATAGTATCGGTGATAGTAATGAAGCTGAACTTGTACTACGACAATACATCCATAAAAACTGGCATGACAGTAGCATTATTTTATATTCAGAACTTGATGATACACAACTCGATACTTTAATCGAAAAGAAACAACTGGAGATCGTTGAAGGCTGGCTTAAAAAACATCCACACAACGCCTATCTATTATTAGCCCTTGGAAAAATGTGTCTTTCTCGTTCACTTTGGGGTAAAGCCAGAGGTTATCTTGAAGCCAGTATCGCAATAAACCCTATGCCAGAAAATTATTTAAAATTGGCACGTGTACTAGAAGAAAATATGGATGAACAGGACGCGGCTCAGGAATATTACCGCCAAGGCTTGCATTTACTTGCAGGAGACCATAACGAAGCTATTCTTGATAAAAAAATAGCAGAAGTAAACGATGATAAATTACATTTGAAAATTGTTAAGTCGTAGCCACTCTAAATTGCAACGACCGTATCTTTTAACTTTATTATTCCCGGTTGAATCACTCGTGCATTGATGCCGCCGTGCCCTCTAACTGCGTTATAACCACCGACACCAAAGGTTTCTTCCATTCGAGAACAGGGGTGACATAATCCGGTCATTTGTAAAATCACCGAGCCAATTTTAAATTCACGTTCTTTTAGCGCCAATAAATTAATACCGCTAACAACAATATTTCTACGCAACTCTTCAGGGTCTATTTTTTCTTTATGTAACAAAGATGCAATTGCGTAAATATGTTCCTGTTGAATTAGGGTAACACTGCGATTACCACTACGACCCGCATAGTGATCACCTTCTAATCCAATCGATAATACATTTATCGTTTTCACAACTGTTAATGGACTTCTTTTTTTATGGCGGATGCCGATCCATTCCACCGTTCCCTGTTGCGGCAGATTAGCGAACAGTTCTTTTAAGGTTGGTTTTTCTGACAAAATATTCCTGAACTAATTTTTGTTATCAGGTTTTTGAATACCCATGGCTTTTAAAGCATCGTCTGAATATTCAAAAGAGTCTGAATAAATTTGTGATTCGGGCAAACCGTTTTCATAAAATGAATCCATTCCGGCTTTTACCATAGGTGGCGGCCCACTTAAGTAAACATCGTAATTTGAAAGATCAGGATAATTTTTTATCACACTCTCGTGAACATAACCCGTTTCACCCTGCCAGTTATCTT
>CAZCOZ010000066.1:0-12091 GCA_964500555.1 uncultured Thiotrichaceae bacterium
CCATCCATAATATTGACTAACTGGCTGACGATTGCCAGACCTAAACCCGTACCACCATACTTACGTGTGGTCGAACCATCCGCTTGAGTAAATGCGTTAAACAAAGTCGCCTGAGCGGACTTCGAAATACCAATACCAGTATCGTTTACTGCTATTTTCAAATTAACGTAATTATCAGAATCATCAGCCGCTAACTCATCACGAAGCAGCTCAACAGAAATAACAACTTCACCTTTTTCGGTAAACTTTAATGCGTTAGAAACAAGATTAACAATGACCTGCCGAACACGTGTCGGGTCGCCCATTATGGCCTGCGGTACTGAATCACTTATTCGTTGTGAAATTAGTACGCCCTGTTGCTCTGACTTTAACGAGTAAAGATCCACAATATCACTTATCACATCACGCAAATTAAACGCGATATTTTCAAAATGTAATTTACCTGCTTCAATTTTTGATAGATCCAAAATATCATTCAATATAGCCAACAGAGCATCTGCTGACTTATGTGCGATTTTAACAAAATCTTTTTGCTCTTTATCAAGCGGTGTATCGTCTAGCAATTGCAAGGTGCCGATAACACCGTTCATTGGTGTGCGAATTTCATGACTCATGTTCGCTAAGAATTCACCTTTAGCCTGACTCATTTGTTCAGCTTTTTCTTTCGCTATTTTAAGTTCATCAATCAACGCTTCATTTGCATAAGACAATTTTAGCTCTGCTACCGACGCCTGATACATGCGGTAAACCGACATCACCATCACACCCAGAAAAAAGAATGTCATCGCAGATAGAGCGTAATAAACTTCACCACCGACAAAAATCAAACGCACCATCAACGGCAAAAGCACTACACCAACGAAGCCAAAGTAAACCCATGCCACTGAGGCATAAACAACGCCTGAAGCAGAAACACCGATAAGAATAAAAGCGAGAACAATTTGATGCAATTGATTAAAAGGAAACATCAAAATTGAAGTGATACCCCAACCTGCACCAGTAACGAAGACTGAGATCAAATACCAGCGACGAATAATAGATTTATCAATCGATAACTTACTTTCGTCAGAATACAATTTAAAATAATGTACTGCTGAACGATAAAAAAACAGCAACATCATGACACCGAGCCAAACACTCAAAACTTCGTGAGGAAGCCCCTGCCAATTTAGCCCAACCCAAATAATTGCCATTACGATACCAGCAACACTACTAAAACCAGATCGTGTAATTAAGCGAGTAACCTGCGTTTGCTGTATACGCTCATCTTGGAGGTTTATTGTTTGTTCGATATCCGCTGTCATTTTTGGCTTTATAATTATTTTTGTCTTTATAAAATTTGTCTTTACAAAAAAGGCTAAAACTCACCGTATAAATAGCCTAAAGACACACCAAAAGCCAGCAATAGTTAGTTAAGTAATACGTTTACTATTCTAATTGAATACTGATTAAACATTCACAAAACGATCCGCTTTACCTAGCCAGCGACGAACCAGTGGCTGCACTGCTTCAGGATGATGTTTGATAATATATTGCGCTGTTTTTTTAACGGCAGGAAACCATTTTTCGTCGCGCACAATATCGGCAATGCGCATTTGCATTAAGCCTGTTTGCTTAGTGCCTAACACCTCCCCGGGCCCACGAAGTGCTAAGTCTTTTTCTGCAATTTTAAAACCGTCATTGGTTTCACGAAGAATCCCTAAACGCTGCTTTCCCATTTCAGACAATGGTGCCTGATACAATAATACACACGCACTTTGTTTTTCCCCGCGACCAACACGTCCTCTTAGCTGATGCAGCTGCGCCAGACCTAATCTTTCCGCATTTTCTATAACCATCAATGATGCATTGGGCACATCAACACCCACTTCAATCACCGTAGTTGCAACAAGCAAATCAATTTTTTTATCTTTAAACTGATCAACAATTTCACTTTTTTCATTCGGCTTCATGCGACCGTGAACCAGACCAACTCGAATGTTTTTTAGCTCTTTACTCAACTGTTCAGCTGTTACCTCAGCTGCCTGACATTGCAAAAACTCAGATTCTTCCACCAATGTACACACCCAATAAGCTTGCTCGCCCTTTTCACAGGCCTTTGCAATTTTCTGAATTATTTCATCTCGACGTGCAGTTGAAGCAACTACAGTGGTTACTGGCTTTCGTCCTTTTGGCAGTTCATCGATAACGGAATAATCTAAATCCGCATAGGCTGTCATCGCCAGACTTCTCGGAATAGGCGTTGCCGTCATAATTAACTGGTGCGACTCAGTTTGAATATGATTTTTTTTATTATTACTTTTTTTGTTATGTCCTTTTTCTCTCAGCGATAAACGTTGATGCACACCAAAACGATGTTGCTCATCCACTACTAGCAATACAAGATTTTTAAATTCAACATCTTCCTGAAACAAAGCATGCGTACCAATAATTATTTTGGCATTACCACTACTTATTTTATTTAATTTTTCCTGCCGCTTTTTTCCTTTGTCTTTGCCTGTCAATAACAAACACTTCTCTTCACCAAACCATTGTTTAAAATTGATAAAATGTTGTTGTGACAAAATCCCAGTTGGCGCCATTATTGCTATCTGACAACCATCCTCTATTACAGCGAGTGCAGCAACAGCGGCAACTACTGTTTTTCCTGAACCAACATCGCCTTGCACCAGCCTCAGCATTGGATGCGCTTTATTTAAGTCCTGAAAAATTTCAGCAATCACTTTTTTTTGCGCATTGGTTAATTCAAATGCCAGGGAATTAACAAAAGTGGAATACTTACTATCGCTCACCCTTATTTTTTTTGCTTTTGTTTGTTTTATTTTTAGCCGTGATTGCAACATGCTTAATTGATGCGCCAACAATTCTTCAAACAATAATCTTTGTTGTGCTTTTGTACTACAAATGTTTAACGTCGTGATATTCGCGTTTTTTTCTGGACGATGAACGTCGCAAAGCGCTGTAATTAAATTGGGAAATTTATATTCAGATATTATTTTTCCTGGCAACCAGTCAACCAATTCTCCCTGAGATATTTTTTCTAACACCTGATCTGAAATTTTTTTCAGTAGCGTTTGATGCACGCCTTCTGTTTTAGGATAAATGGGTGTCAACGATTGTTCGATCGCTACTTGTTGCTGATGTATTACCTGATATTCAGGATGTGCAATCTCAAACCGCGCAGCACCTCTTCTTACCTCACCAAAACACCGAAGCCTCTGCCCTTTGCTCAGGTTACTTTGCTGTGCTTTGTTGAAATGGAAAAACCGCAAAACGATTGCGCCAGTATTATCTGACAGATGACATAACAAACTACGACGACCACGTCCGCCGAATTTTATTTCACTGTGATCAATCACACCTTCTATTAATGCTTGCTGGCCAAACTGCAAAGATCCGATAGACGTAATTTTCGTTCTATCTTCGTAACGCATCGGAAGATGAAATAAAACGTCCTGTATATTGTAGATTTCCAGACGCTTTAATTTTTCTGCTACAGCAGGTCCAACACCTTTAAGAACCTGTACTGACTGGTATTCAAAGCTTTCGGCCTTTGCATTCTCCATAGAAATAAATATCTATAACAGTTATCTAAAAACTACAGAACCATCACCCCTTCTATTTCAACGCCCGCATCCTTGGGTAATGCAGCAACACCGACAGCCGCACGTGCCGGATAAGGCTGCTGGAAATATTCCGCCATTACTTCATTAACCTGCGGGAAATTTGAGAAGTCAGTCAAAAAAACATTCAGCTTAACAATATCAGCCAAACTTCCACCTGCTGCTTCTGTTACCGCCTGTAAATTCTGAAACACTCTATGAATTTGCGATTTTATATCGCCTTCAACTAACTCCATGGTTTCTGGCACCAATGGAATCTGTCCTGACAGATATACAGTGGAGCCTACTTTTACTGCTTGAGAATAGGTGCCAATGGCTTGTGGTGCTTTGTCTGTCTTAATAATTTCTTTAGTCATTTTATCGCTCTTATTATTTTTAGATTGTTATCTTTTAAATCATTATATTTTAATTACAGCCTTGCAATATGGTTCACATTTTCAATACGTCTTAAACGACGAAGCAATGCCGCCAGATGATCTCGATCTTTTACTTTTATGTGATAAATTAAATTCATCGAAAAGCCATCTCTATCTTCCATCGACACATTTTCAATATTGGATGCACTATCTGAAATAACCGTTGCTGTTCTTGCTAATAAACCCGGTTTATTTTCAATTTCCATTTTAATCTCGGTGCTAAATTCACCACTGGCATCATTCGCCCACTGCACATCAATATAGTTATCTAATCGCTTTTCTGATGCATCAAGATTTTTGCAGCCTTCACGATGCACAACAATGCCACGACCCTTACTTAATTTCGCAATAATTTGATCACCGGGAATCGGATAACAACATCGCCCATAAGAAACCACCATGCCTTCGGTACCACTAATGGCAAGTGCTGATTGCGATTTCATTTCACGTGTTTCTTCCGAATCCCCATCTGAAACACGCTCGGGCACTAAACGCCTGACGACTAAACTCGGTGGGCGATTTCCCATACCAACATCTTCGAGCAACTCAGCAATATTATCAAAACCATATTCGTCCAGAACCTCAGTAACCTTGTCCGACTTAACATCGTCCAGGCGCATGCCTAATGGCTTTAAACATCGCTCTAACAAACGACGCCCTTGCGACATCGCTTCATCCGCCCGCATATTCTTTAAATAGTTTCGAATGTTACTTCTTGCTTTCGCGGTAACAACATAATTTAACCAGGCTGCATTGGGACGCGACCCTGGCGAGGTCACAATTTCTACTGTCTGACCACTATATAACGGCGTATTTAATGGTGCGAAACTATGATCAAGCTTCGCTGCAACGCATCGATTACCCACACCCGTGTGAACCGCGTATGCAAAATCAACAGGCGTCGCATTTCTTGGTAATTTCATAATGTCACCATCGGGGGTATACACATAAACCTCATCATGAAATAGATCGACTTTAACGTTTTCCAAAAACTCTAATGAATCACCTGCTGACTGTTGCATTTCTAAAATACCTGTCAACCAGTCACGCGCTCTTGCATGGGCAATAATCTCTCCTTTTTCATCAGGTGATTTATATAACCAATGCGCAGCAATACCGCTTTCTGCAAACTTATCCATTTCCACAGTACGCACCTGCACTTCCATCGGAATACCATGTGGACCGTATAATGCTGTATGCAAAGACTGATAACCATTACTTTTAGGGATAGCAATGTAATCTTTAAACCGACCGGGAATAGGTTTAAATAAATTATGCACGATGCCTAACACGCGATAACATTCATCAACCGAATCGACCAGAACTCGCAACGCATAAACATCTAAAATTTTATTGAAGGGCAAACCCTTATCGCGCATTTTGTTATAGACACTAAACAAATGTTTTTTACGTGAAGCAAACTGCGCTTCGATTGACATGTCTGCCAAACGCGCACCCAATGCCTGATTAATTTTTTCAATTATTTCTTTGCGATGCCCACTGGCTTTATCGAGCGCACCTTTCAACACACGATATCGCATTGGATAAATTGCTTTAAAAACCAAATCTTCTAACTCATGACGAATGCTGTAAATCCCCAGTCTATTCGCAATAGGAATATAAATATCTAACGTTTCCTGTGCAATACGGCGACGTTTTTCTGGTTTCAACGCACCGAGCGTACGCATATTGTGCAAACGGTCAGCCAGCTTAATCATGATGACGCGGATATCTTTTGCCATCGCCAGTAAAACTTTTTGAATATTTTCCGCTTGCTGCTCTATTTTATTTTTAAATTTAATGTGAGTTAATTTACTGACGCCATCAACCAGCTCAGCAACATCCTGTCCAAATTCACGTTCAATTAATTTTCTGGTTGCTGGTGTATCTTCTAATACGTCGTGCAAAATAGAAGCGACTATACTTTGAACATCCATATGCATCGAAGCCAGAATACGCGCAACAGCAATGGGATGATAAATATAGGGTTCGCCAGAAACGCGATGCTGGCCTTCATGCGCTTGCGCACCAAAAAGATAGGCGCGATAAACTTCTTTTACCTGTTCCTGATCCATGTAATCTGAAATCAAATCACATAGGTCGGAAATTAAAAATCTTTCTTCTGTTATCGGGCCAGCCTTATCTGATGAAGCATCATGAGATAGCACATTGCCCTGTTGGTCATATTCACTCATTGTTGAAAAATAAAATGCGTTTTGAACGCAATAAATTCAGGTGCAATAAAAAACTGAGCAAAAAATAATGGGCGCATCAAAAACATTTTGCATGTGATTGATGCGCCCATAATAATTTCTCTGGCTACGTTGTTTGCTAACGAAACTAGAGGCCTTCCTTTAAATTCCCTTCTGGCACATTTCCTTTTGGCAGGCCCACTTCTGGACTTGCTTTCAAGCCTTCCTGCAACCCTTCTTTTAGGCTTTCTTTTAACTCAGCTGTTAAATCGCCTTCAATCATTGCTTCGATATCTTCCATCTGCACTTCTTCAGGCGCATTTAAAATTTCTTTATTGATTAAATTTTCAGCGATTTCGCGCAATGCAATAACTGTTGGTTTATCGTTATCTTCTGGCACAAGCGCATCTGCACCCATTGCTAACTGACGCGCACGTTGCGATGCAACAAGCACTAATTCAAATCGATTTTCAACATTGTCGAGGCAATCTTCTACTGTTAGACGTGCCATAGTTTTTTCTCCGGATATATTATGTGTATCTAGTTTTAAGTATATGCTTTCAAGTGTAATCTTTTAATCTGCCGTTTTTAAATAAACATTCTTAAATAAACATCAAACGACTTTGAAAAAACTACTCTTTAAAATTTAAAATTTCTGTCAATAATTCTACGTGCTGTTGTTGCTGAAACTTTAGCAACATACGATTACCCATTATTATAGCGGCTAAATTTTCTCTCGCCTCATCAAATACATCATTAATAATAAGATAATCAAATTCAACATAGTGTGACATTTCGCTTACTGCTTCACGCATGCGCTTATCAATAATCGCATCATCATCCTGACCTCGTGCGGTCAAACGTTCGCGTAAAGCAGCAATTGACGGCGGTGCAATATAAATCGATGTACAGTCACTCACCAATCTTCTGATTTGTTGCGCACCCTGCCAGTCAATTTCCAGGATGACATCCTTACCATCACGCAAACGTTGCTCAATATGCTGCTGCGAGGTACCGTACATATTACCAAATACAGTCGCATGTTCAAAAAACTCAGCGGCTTCAACCATTGCGATAAATTTTTCTTTATCGACAAAGTGATAGTTTACACCATCAACTTCACCTTTACGCGGCGCACGTGTGGTATGCGACACTGAAACTTCGATATCAGGTACGTGTTGCAGCATAGCGCTAATTAAACTGGTTTTACCCGCGCCCGATGCGGCTGAAATTATATAGAGCGAACCTTTTTTCACTGCATACCTTATGTAGTTGTCTGTATTTAATGTATTTATGAATTAAGCAAATACACCGTCATTCCGGCATGTTTGTAGCCGGAATCCATTTTTAAAGCAGACACAACATTGTTGTATTGCATCATCTGCGCGATGGATACCAGCTAAAGATGCCGGTATGACAGCTTTAGTTAGAACTCTTCACTTAAGTCTCATTCGTATCCAAATTATAATATTCTAATTACTACGCTGTACAGACAAGCGAGCAAGATTCTCCAGCAGGGTTTTATTTTCTGAGGCAGGTAATGCGGTTAACTCAGCAATCGCCTTCTCAGCCTGCAATTCAGCCATGCGTTCGGTGTATTCTAACGCACCTGTTTGCTGGATAATGGTCTGCACCTCAGCAATTTTATCGTAACCGCCTTTTTCAATGGCTGACTTTATTATCGCTGCCTGCTCAGGTGTCGAATGTTGCATGGCATAAATTAACGGCAGGGTCGGCTTGCCTTCCGCAAGGTCATCACCCACATTTTTACCCATATCTTCACTGCTTGAAGTGTAATCCATCACATCGTCAATCAGCTGAAACGCAGTACCCAGGTAACGTCCATAAGCCGCCATCGCCTGCACTTCTGGCTCACTTCTATTACATAAAATCGCGCCAAGTTGCGTCGCCGCTTCAAACAATTTTGCTGTCTTACAGTGGATGACTTCAAGGTATTTAGCCTCTGTGGTATCCGCATCATGCACATTCATCAGCTGCATGACCTCACCTTCTGCAATCACATTGGTGGTGGTAGCCAAAAGCTGCATCACCCGCATATCATTCACGTCAACCATCATTTCAAACGCGCGTGAATACAGAAAATCGCCAACTAACACGCTGGCGGCATTACCAAAAAGCGCATTCGCGGTTTCATTACCACGGCGTAAATCAGACTCATCGACGACATCGTCATGCAATAACGTCGCCGTGTGAATAAACTCAATGATCGCAGCCAGAAGATGATGCATATCTCCTTGATAATTAAATGTTTTTGCGGACAGTAAAACCAGTAATGGGCGTAACCGCTTGCCACCCGAATTCACTATATAATGGCTTAATTGATCAACCAGAGCGACATCGGAAGACAAACGCTGATGGATCACCTGATCGACTGATTGCATATCGTCACGACACGCAGCCACCACCTGATCAAAACTGATGCTTTGCTGTTGGGCGTTTTGAGTTGCTTCTACTTCTGACAAAATAAATCCGGACACTAAATATTACAATCTATATATACTAACTATTAATATTAATTCTAAATCGCGTGGCCTATTATTACTAAGTCGCGCGAAGGGTGAAACAGCGGAAGGCGAATCCTACCATGAAATATTCAGGCGGAGCACTGACAACAGGCAAAAACGGCAAATTTAAGTCTTTTTATACCACAAATCAGCCTATTTGGCCTTGCACAGCATTCAGCAAGTACGTATAATTTGCGCCCTTTCTGTAACATATCTTTTGGAGAAAACCCATGTACGCAGTAATTAGTACAGGCGGGAAACAATATAAACTAGCTCAGGGCGATGTCTGTCGCGTTGAGAAACTGGATGCTGAAGAAGGCGCTTCTGTCGATCTCGACAAAGTGCTGATGATTGCTGACGGTGACAACATTAACATCGGCACACCGTTTGTTAGTGGCGGCAAAGTTACCGCAACCATCAAATCACATGGTCGCGCAAAGAAAGTTGAGATCATGAAATTCAGACGTCGTAAACATCATCAGAAAAGAACCGGTCACCGTCAGTATTACACTGAAATCGAAGTGACTGGCATTTCTGCATAGATTCTCTACGTAATTTAAAAGCAGCATAAGCTTGGAGTAATAGACAATGGCACATAAGAAAGCAGCCGGTAGTACCAAAAACGGACGCGAGTCAGAAGCGAAGCGACTTGGCGTGAAAAAATTCGGTGGTGAGAACGTACTTGCTGGTAACATTCTGGTTCGTCAACGTGGCACAAAATTCCACGCGGGTAAAAATGTTGGCATGGGTCGTGATCACACATTATTTGCCAAAGCTAGTGGTAACGTTATATTTGAAGTACGTGGCCCGCTTAACCGTAAGACAATCAGCATCGTAACTGATGCATAGTTGATATACATTTGCGGTTACAAAGAGCCCCGCAAGGGGCTTTTTTATTGCCGTCTTTTTATTATCATTAATAAAACCTCGTCATTGCGAGCAAAGCGTGGCAATCTCTATTAGCAATGGTGCTGCCTGCAGGAGATTGCCACGCTTCGCTCGCAATGACCGTTAACCTGAGCTTTTAATACTTAGGTTGAAATTAATTTCAAACTGACAAGCGAATAAGGAAACACCATGCGTTTTGTAGACGAAGCAACCATCAATGTCATTGCCGGCGACGGCGGCACAGGCGTGGTCAGCTTTCGTCGTGAAAAATACATTCCTTTCGGCGGCCCTGATGGCGGTGACGGTGGCGATGGTGGCAGCGTCTATCTCGTTGGCGACTACGATATCAACAATCTCGCCGATTTCCGTCACATACGCACCTACACCGCCGAAGCCGGCACTCGCGGCGGCGGCTCACAAATGACAGGAAAAGGCGGCGAAGATCTTTATGTGCAGGTTCCTATCGGCACATTAATATACGACGATGACATTGACGAACTTATCGGCGACATCACCAGGCACGATCAAAAAATAAAAGTGGCTCAAGGTGGTTTTCACGGTCTTGGTAATCGACGCTTTAAAAGTTCGATCAATCAAGCGCCTCGTCGTTGCTCGCCGGGCACACCGGGTGAGCGCCGGAGTTTACGGCTGGAATTAAAAGTTCTCGCCGATGTCGGTTTACTTGGACTACCAAACGCAGGCAAGTCTACCTTTATCCGCTCCGTTTCGGCCGCGCGCCCTAAAGTCGCAAACTATCCGTTCACGACTTTGTTTCCAAATTTAGGCGTTGTACGCGTCGGCATGAACCAGAGTTTTGTGATTGCTGATATTCCCGGCATTATTGAAGGTGCGTCAGAAGGCGCAGGTCTAGGCATACAGTTTTTAAAACACCTTTCTCGCACACAGGTGTTATTGCATATTGTTGACATTGCACCGTTTGACGGCAGCGACCCAGTAACCGATGCAAAAACAATCATAAAAGAACTCGATCGCTACAGCCATGAACTCACCGAAAAACCGCGGTGGTTAATTATCAATAAAACAGACCTTTTAAAAGAAGAAGAAATCGCAGCCAAACGTGATGAGCTTATTCAGGCATTAGACTGGCAAGGCCCGGTTTATACTATTTCAGCGATCAGTAAAGTCGGCACAGAAAAACTTGTTTTTGATATTATGAAGCAGCTTGAACTTGATCGCGAGCTAGTCTCTGATGAAGAAAAACGCGAGCGTCACAAACAAGAAAAAAACGAACAGGAAAAGTTACAGCAAGAGCAACAACCTTATGACCCACTCGCATAAGCTTCTATTATGACCCTCCACTATGATTTTCTATTATGAAAACGCGTAACACCGTCGGTGAGTCTAAACGCTGGGTTATAAAAATTGGCAGCTCACTTATTACCAATGATGGTCGCGGATTAAATACAACGGCCATTCAATCGTGGGCGCAACAAGTTTCAGCACTACGCGCCGCAGGTAAAGAAATCGTACTAGTTTCATCGGGCGCAGTCGCCGAAGGCATGGCACGCATTGGCTGGAAAAAACGCCCACACGCATTACACGAGTTACAGGCCGCTGCCGCACTCGGTCAAATGGGTTTGATTCAACAATTTGAAAGCTGCTTCAAACAACAAAACATTCACACCGCACAGGTATTGTTAACACACGAAGATTTAGGCGATCGGCAACGTTACCTCAATGCCCGCAGCACACTTAAAACTTTATTATCACTTGGCGCAATCCCCATTATTAATGAAAACGATACTGTCGCCACCGATGAAATTCGATTTGGTGATAACGATACACTCGGTGCGCTGGTAAGTAATTTGGTTGAAGCCGATACACTGGTAATATTAACTGACCAACAAGGTTTATTTGATAAAGACCCGCGGCATAATAAAAACGCAAAATTAATCGACCAGGCGAGTGCGAATGACACGTCGTTATTAACCATGGCGGGTGATGGCGGCGCATTAGGACAAGGTGGCATGAGAACCAAAATTACTGCCGCACAACGAGCTGCACGTTCTGGTGCAACCACAATAATAGCTTCTGGCGCAGAAGAAAATATTTTACAACGCATTGCTAAAGGCGAAATTACAGGCACCATGCTTACTGCCGATACCGAACCCATGGCTGCACGTAAACAATGGCTCGCCAATCAACTTAAAATTTCGGGTAAGTTATTTCTTGATGAAGGCGCGAGCCATGCATTATTAAAATCAGGCGTTAGTTTACTTGCGATTGGCGTCGTTAAAGTTGAAGGGGATTTCCAACGAGGAGAAGTGGTCAGTTGCCTGGACCAACACGGCAATGAAATAGCACGTGGCCTGGTTAATTACGATGCCAAAGAAAGCGAAAAGATTAAAGGCCAGAATACCGAGAAGTTTGAAAATATTTTAGGCTATGTCGATGAAGAAGAATTAATTCATCGCGATAATTTAGTT
>CAZCOZ010000067.1:0-2088 GCA_964500555.1 uncultured Thiotrichaceae bacterium
CAATAGATGACAATAATTTGTCACCGTAAGATTAACTATGTAAAGAGTGTTGGGATGGAAATGACGGATATAAATTACGTGACAGAAATACAGGAAGTTATTTCGTCGGGAAGAATTTTAAATGTACTCATTGTCGATGACAGCAAAATGCTGAGGACGGCGGTAAGAGAAATACTCGAACTTGGCAATATACAGGCTTCTGAAGCCTGTGATGGTAAAGAGGCATTGGCTATCATCGATAATAACCGCCCTGATCTGGTACTGCTTGACGTTGTTATGCCAGAAACAGATGGTATCGAGGTATTGAAAATAATACGTCAATCCTATTCAAAATTTGAATTGCCCGTTGTTCTCCTCACCTCAAAAGAATCATCCTGCGAAATAGTGCAGGCGCTTGATCTTGGCGCAAATGATTATGTGACAAAACCGATTGATTTTGATGTTTTATGGGCTCGGTTAAGTAACCAGTTAATGCAGAAACAGGCTGCTGAGTATCTTCGTTCTGCGCAGGCAAGTCTGGAAAATCAAATTATACAGAGGACATCAGAACTCAGTAGCAGTAACCAGCAATTGAAAAAAGAAGTTGAAGTTAGAATGCTGGCTGAAAACGAATTACAGAAACAGGCAAACTTCGATTCGTTAACAGAATTACCTAATCGTAGTTTGGCAACGGACAGATTAGACCAGACATTAGTGAAAGCGAAACGTCGTAATCTAAAACCGTGTCTGGCTTTTCTTGATCTGGATAACTTTAAATATGTCAATGATACCTTTGGCCATGCAGCCGGTGATGAGTTGTTAAGAGAGGTAGCAAGGCGGCTAACACATTGTGCACGTGAGAGTGATACTGTTGCACGCCTGGGCGGCGATGAATTTTTACTGATCCTTGATGATGAAAATACCGTAAAAAATGAGAAACGTGAAATAGGTATCAGGCATATAGGCGATCGAATTATTGAAAGTTTTGCAAAACCATTTTTGATTGATGGCAATGAACTTAATGTGACCCCCAGTCTTGGTTTTGCTATTTATCCTCAAGATGGCGATGACAGTAATACATTAATGCGACATGCCGATACTGCAATGTATCGTTCTAAACAGGAAGGTAAAAACGCCTATTGTTTTTATTCACCAGACATGACAGCAAAAGCAAAAATGCGAATGGATGTTGAATCACAACTTCACCATGCGATGGAACGTAATGAGTTTTCAATTCACTACCAACCAATTGTCGATGTCAAAAACGGTGAAATTGTAAAAGCAGAAGCTTTACTGCGATGGGATTGCGAAGCATTAGGTTCAATAACAGCAGATTATTTTATTCCCATTGCCGAAGATGCTGGTTTGATCGTAGCAATAGGTTCCTGGGTGATTCAATCAGCCTGTCTGCAGGTGAAAAAATGGCGCGATGTCGGCTGGGATGATATTTGTGTCACCGTCAATGTATCGGCATATCAATTCCAGCCAAACACTGGACTGGTTGCGATACTTGAAAAGGCGCTTAAGGAGAATGCATTAGCAGCCGATGCCATTCAACTGGAATTAACACAAGAAGTGCTAGCCAGGGATGCGAATAATATTGCTGAAACAATAAAGCAACTCCAGCTGATGGGAATAAAATTACTTATTAATAATGTTGGCGAAGGGCTTACCTCACTATCTATTTTACAGGAGTATGATTTTGTTTCGATAAAAATAAATCGACGTTATATAGAAAACATGCTGGTGAGTGAAAAAGATAAAAATCTGGTTAAAGCTATTGTTGCGATGACCAAAGGATTAGGTCTGACGGTAATTGCTGAAGGCATTGAAACCCAAAAACAAAGCGATTTTATGGTAAGTGAGCAGTGTGAATATATGCAGGGTTATTACTTTAGTAAGCCCGTTCCGCCAGATGAATTTATATTGCTGAGTAAAATTACAGATAAAAAATTACCGGAGAAAGTCGAATTATTTGAATTTATTCCTGATCCCTGTTTGTCATCAGATTTTATGAGTGCAGAGGAAAAGTGCAGTGATGTTAAGTTATGATCTAAGTTATGATCTAAGTTATGATCTAAGTTATGATCTAAGTTATGATCTAAGTTA
>CAZCOZ010000067.1:2322-6531 GCA_964500555.1 uncultured Thiotrichaceae bacterium
GTCTATGAAGGTAGATTGGGTAGCGAGTTAATTGCTTCTAATTACTGACTTTTCATGATTAGAGTCATTCTTAACGTTTCTAGCGTAATCCCTTCTTAGTTGCCTTTATTATTAAAGATTTTTTAACTTTTACCGATAATTTCATTAGTCCATGCGCAATTGCATGTATTTGAATTAGAGGCAAAGTTATGTCAGTCAGTCAGGAAGTATCCACGGATGGTAAAAAAGTACAAATTAATATCGCAGGACGATTTGATTACAAAGTATCTCAGGATTTTAGAGATAGTTACCGCCAGGTTCCTGGGCAGGAGGGGGTGTCATATTATATCGATTTAAGCGCGGCTAATTATATGGATAGTTCTGCCCTTGGTATGTTGTTGTTACTGAGAGAGCACGCAAAATGTCATCGTGGGAAAGTGTTTATTGAGCGACCCAGCAAACAAATAGATAATATTTTGAAAGTAGCTAATTTTGAGCAACTTTTCACTATTGAATATAATGACAGTGCTGCGAACGACACGGATGATGCTGGAAAAAATACAGGGACATAGTTTTGAACGGTTTTTCTGGTGGGGACAATTTGGTAACGAGCAGATCTAATGATCACAGCTCTAATGAACAATTGAAAAAGACTTGTTTGGAAAGTAGTCGTTCGGAAGGGCGCAATTCAAAAAAACCTGATTTAGAAAAACAAAGTCCAGAAAAACATAACCGCGGAAATATCCTTGTTGTCAGCAATTTGAATGAAATAACGAGAAGCATTAAAAAAATTGTTAAGGATGTTGGGTTTATTCCAATACTTGCAGATAGCGCTACACAGGCCGTAGCCTTATTTGAAAATAGCATGGTTTCATATGTATTGGTAGATGTGAATATAGTGGGTATGTCGAGTGATGAATTTGTTGGCGCTATACGAAATCGTGCCAATGAACGCAATATAGCAATAATTATTCTTGCATCGGCCTGTGATGAAAAAAAGTTATCTCGTTGTGCGGATGCAGGTTGTGATGATTTTTTATTCTCACCCTTTAACGCGTTTTCGATGAATGCCAGAATAACATCGCTTGAACAAATGCGAGATTTAAAATACCTGTACAAAGATTCAATTGACGAGCAGCTGTTTGCTAAACGGATATTAGATAATGCGCTTGAAGAACGAAGTATTGAATTTAAAGAAATTGATGTACTAAGCCAGTCAAAATCTGTCTTTAGTGGCGACCTGTTTTTAACAGCGAGGCATCCTGATGGTAGTTTGAATATTTTATTAGCTGATTTCACAGGTCATGGATTATCTGCTGCCATAGGAGCATTGCCCGTTGCAGATGTGTTCAATGTAATGACACAAAAAGGCTTCGATCTGGATTACATTCTGGATAATATAAATAGTAAATTGTATACGCTTTTGCCGACAAGTATGTTTATGGCATGTAGCGCATTGAATATATCAAGTGATTTGAAATGTGTAAAAGTATGGAATGGTGGAATGCCTGATATCTACATAAGAGAACATGGAACCGGACATGTGACACATAAAATCGAATCTTCACATATACCTCTTGGTATCGACGAAGAAATATTAAATCGATTTAAATTAGAGGTAATCACTATCTCAATTGGTGATCAATTTATTTTATATACTGATGGATTAACGGATGCAATGGATGCTGAAAACAATATGTTTGGCTATCAAAATTTAGAACAATGTTTGTTAATAAATAAAGAAGACAGATCCATTTTTTATAAACTTGTCGACAGTTTTAGCGAGTTTTGTGGCGACATAAAACCAATGGATGATGTTACTTTGGCCTGTGTCTTATGTACACCTGACTTAATGTGTCAAAGAGGGTCGGGTGATGAATGATAAGGGTGCGATGATTTTGCTTGTTGATGAAAAAGTATCTACTCCTGATGTTATTCAATCTTATTTAAGTGATGTTGATATTGATGTTGATATTAAAGTAGTCCATGTAAAAAATGGAAAAGAAGCTTTATCATTATTAGTTCAATCACCTGATAAGTTTAGTGCAGTATTAATTGAATTGATGATGCAAGGTAATGGTGGAAAAGGGGATAGTGAAAAAGACGATGATGGAATAAGGCTTTTATCTAAAATAAAAGCAAATAAAAAAATTAAAAACATTCCCATTATTATGCAAACCCATGACATGGGTAAAACGGATATGTTGGAGGGACTCAACGCGGGTGCATATTATTATGTTGTGAAACCCTATAACAAAAAAACACTGGTTTCGATCGTTTCGACGGCGGTTAGAGATTATCAGCATTATAGTCAGCTCAAAGATAAAGTAAGAAAAACAACTGAACCTTTATGCATGATGAAAAAGGGAGAATTTAGATTTAAGTCATTAAACGAAGGTAGAAATTTGGCAGCTGTTTTGTCAAATGCATGCCCAAATTCTGATGAGGTGGTATTGGGTTTAACTGAACTGATGATCAATGCTGTAGAACACGGTAATTTAGGTATTGGTTACAATGAAAAAACAAAGTTAAACGCGAATAACGAATGGGAAAAAGAAGTGTCTCGCCGCTTAGCATTGCCACTCAATAAAGATAAATATGTATCAATAGAATTTAGCCGCGATATGAACGAAATAAAATTTTTAATCGCCGATCAGGGAAGAGGGTTTGACTGGGAACAATATATGGAAATTTCACCCAGCCGAATTTTTGATAACCATGGCAGAGGAATTGCGATGGCAAATTTAATAAGCTTCGATCAACTTGAATACCTTGAAACAGGAAACAAGGTATCTGTAACCGTATCACTACAGTGACAATATTATGAATGCAACTTCCCCTAAATTAAACGCTAAAGACATATACCAGAAATCAGTTAGATTATTAACCGATACGCAAACGCAATTAAGCACGATGCGAAAGCTATTAAAGAAAACACTGGTTAGTTTGTCTTCTGTTTCACACAGTGGGAATAGTGAAGTAAACGACGTTTTAGCGGGTCTTAAAATCCCTGACGATAATCAGGATTTAGATTTTCTCGATAGCCAATTGGATAATTTGCTGGTACTAATTAAGCATTCAAATTCGAATCAGGTGGAGATCAATAGTGATGCAAATATTGCGACTGCGTTAGTTGATATTGTTACTGGTTTATCGTTGAAAGGTGATGTGGCGAATAAAGAAAAAGCCAGTCTATTAGAAATGCTTAAGCAGACAGAAGATACAGATACGTATTGGCAATCTGTTATTTCAAAAACAACCGCATTGATCAATCAAAATGTTACATCATTACAGAAAAGAAATAATGATTTACAGGGCTTTATTGAAAAAGTTAATAAACAGCTGGTAGGTATTAAATCATTTGTGAAATTAACCCAGGAAAGTCGAGAAGAATCGATCAGTCGTTCGGCGGGTTTAAAGGATTCTGTTGATAGTAGTGTGGGTGAAATACAGAATAAAGTGTCTTCGGCAGATGATATAGATGCGCTTAAGACAGACATATCGATTCATCTGGAAAAAATTCGCGAAGAAGTTGAAGAGAATGATCTTGTTGAAAAAGAAAAAGAAAAAATGTCGGCGGAAAGTTACGCAAACATTAATGATGAGCTTAGTAGTACACAGGAGGAGCTGGCTGAGATAAAAGAGCAATTAGAAGAAACAAAAAGCCAGTTGTTACATGATTCTCTAACGGGCCTATACAACAGGCTTGCCTATGAGGATAGAGTCGAAGTTGAATTTAGTCGCAGTAGACGAATTAAATCACCACTATGTTTAGCAATGTGGGATATCGATTACTTTAAAAAGGTGAATGATAATTATGGTCATGATGTTGGTGACCGTGTATTAAAAGCGTTTTCTGAAGTGATAATGAAAAGAATCAGAAAAACAGATATGTTTGCCAGAATAGGAGGTGAGGAATTTGTATTGCTGATGCCCGACACGTCGAGCGATGTTGCTTTAACATTAAATAATGAGCTAAGAGAAACATTTATGAAATGTAAATTTAGCTATGAGGATACAACATTTTCTGCCACCTCTTCAGTGGGTATTGCTGATTTTACTGAGGGTGATACGCCAGAAAGTGTCCTGAAAAAAGCCGACCTTGCTCTCTACGAAAGTAAAGATACAGGTCGTAATCGTTGTACTGTTTTTAAAGAAAAAGAATGTCAGGCGTCTTAATGTAAAAAAGTGTGTTGTTTTTCTGGAAATGATTGATGAGTAAATAGTATT
>CAZCOZ010000067.1:6631-7706 GCA_964500555.1 uncultured Thiotrichaceae bacterium
TGCTTCGTGTGAGCGTTATACACATATAATCGTATATCAGGAGTAAAGCACATGCAAAAGTACATCGTTAGTCTCTCCCTTCTTGTTGTTAGCGCATCAGCAATCAGCGCATCCTTTCCACATAAATCTGCGATCTATCAGACGATAACGTCAGGCCCAATGATGAAAGTGGTTACCGATTCTTACGTTTATTTTGATGGTGACGAGAATACGGCGACTTCAGCAGAGTGGGTGACACAGGAAACACCCATGGGTAAAAAAAATAAACTTAATATTACTAAGAAAGGCATTATTTACTCGGTAGATTTGGATAAAAAGCACTGTACTAAAACAAACATTAGATCCCTTACTGATTCTATTAGTGACCCCGAAGCATTTTCAAAAAGTATAAAGCAGCAGATGGGATTAAAAGAAAGTGGCTCATGTAAAGGTGCAGGATTAAAAGGTATTAAATACACTTCATCATTTTCTGAAATGTGCATGTATAAAGATGTTTTTATGTTATGGCAAACTGCTATGGGCACAAAAACAGAAGTTACAAAGGTAAAGTTTGATACCGATCTTCCGAAAGATAAAACTAGTATTCCTGCAGGCATTACCTGCATTGAAGGGCCTGATATTTCGCAGGGCTGGCCAGGCATGCAAGTACCTAATGGCGCAGCGTCATCAGGAAAGACTTATGACCGTGGTGGTCAACAATCGCCACAGGATATGGAAGAAACGATGAAAAAAGCGCAGGAAGCGATGAAATCATTTGGTGATATGTTTAATCAATAATTACCAGGTAGCCATTTTCGTTAGCCAATAAAAAACGCTCGCTGATTACTATAATCAGCGAGCGTTTTTTTCATTCTGAAACTCACACTTACATCTGTATAACAGAGTTAGTGCTGTAACGATATTTTAGTGAACAATTCTTCTGCGAAGCAATGAGACTGTAACTAAAAGTATTGCAGGTAGAAAAGCCATTGAAGCAATAGGTGTCTCTACTTCGTCTAGTTTTTCGCCTGCGTCTCCATCGCCAGGTAAACGATCTGAAGGCTTGGATGTATCCTCTTCTTCATCTTTACTATCG
>CAZCOZ010000067.1:7806-9867 GCA_964500555.1 uncultured Thiotrichaceae bacterium
CCATCAGTATTGCTACTGCTGGCAATAGCACCTTCTAACGGCTGAATGAAAGTATCAACAGGCCAGCGTGGTGTCGCATTGTCATCGGTCATGCTAACGCGGCTGCCATTAAAGTTTTCTGATGAAAGTGAGTAAACAAATGCATCCAGCGCAGTCCATAAAGGTTGTCCATCGTCTGGATTAAGCACAGGAAGTACGCCACTGAATCCAGGGATGCTACACAGTCTGTTTGGTGTATCAATAGAACGTAAACAACCACCAACTTTTACCGTGTCGGTATCAAGTACGGCTTCGCCTGAATCACTGTAGTTCATGCTTGAAATACGAGCACCGTCTTTATCGCTTAAATCAAGTGTGATATCCAGGCCTGAAAAACCAAACGTCCAGCCACCGGTGTGAGTGAAAACATCATTAGAGAATGCATTGGCTAACTGGTCTTCCACTACTGAGCGTAAACCTGCGCCATCAATTGTGCCACTTGCCATTAGGTAAACAACTGGGAATAGACGGTAAGCATCTTCTAAAGTGATTGCGCCGGTTGCCACTGTGTTGTCTTCAAGCAAGTAACCTGATTCAACTAAAGTTGCATCCATTCTGAAACCGGGTGACAGAGCAACATCGCTGTCGGTTAGTTTACGAACCATGTCTGTCCAGCCCGCATTAAATGTACTTTCTAATGCGTCTTTACGATCAACCGTTGTGTCGGTGTGACCAATGACTGTATCGATAGGTTGTTTTAGTTTTTGCGTCATAAACGGTGGTGCGATTAAATTCACATCACCAGCAAGATAGGGTGCGCGTGCTGCATCAACTAATTTTTGCATTTCAGCATCATCAGCAAGTGATGAATCAACAGCTAGCATGTTCCATGCTTTATTAATGACATTCTTATTGTCATCAACAGTGATGTCCATTTGACCTAACCAACCATCGTTACCGGCTTCAACAACTAACGCGCCACTGGCTGATGTTAATGGTTCAAATGTTGCTTCATGTGTATGGGCAGAGAAGATAACGTCAACCGAACCTTTGTCAATAATTTGCGCAAGTTTGTTGTCTTTGTGAATACCTAGCTCAGACATTACAACAACAATATCAGCACCATCAGCGCGTAATTCTTTAGCGTGCTTGTTTATTAATAAACGGTTAGCATCCTCACCAAGTGTGAATTTCAAACCAATCGCCATAAATACATGCATATCAGCAACGATGTCAGAGGTTAATCCGATGAAACCCACTTTTACGCCATTAACTTCTTTTGTGTAAGTTGCTGGCATCAAGTCCCAGAAAGGTACGGTGATGTCTTTAACATTCGCACCCAGATTTGGATAGTTAGGGCGCAAGATCGGAATCGGGTCAGCCAGGTAATTTCCAGGGAAGCCGATTTGTAATGCCTTTTTAGGAATGAAACGGAAAATATCCAATGGGCCGAAACGCAGACGCGTTACGCCAGGGCTGAATGCGAAATCCCAGTTACCGGCAACGCCGACATCAATGTTCAATGCATTGACAGGGGGGACAATAGCATTACCCATACTATAGGTTGCTTCCACGCCACCATGGAATGTGTCACCAATGTTCATCACGATGCTATCGGGATTTTCTGCACGTTGTTGTTTAAGTAATGTTGCTAAACGTGCAATACCACCACGCTCTTCAATAACAATGTTGCCATCGTCGTTTGTTACACGATCAGCGTGTGGCATTAAATGTGCGTGTAAATCGTTTATGTGTAAAAAACGAATGGTTTTATCTTCAGCGTGTACCTGTGCTGATGCTGCAGTGGTTAGCAGGGTTAGTGCTATCAGAGAGTTTTTCATAGATTATTTCTATCTCGTTAAAAAGTGGACGAATTCTAATCTATATTAGATGTTGGTGATATGCCAATATTGCAGATATAAATAAATAATTTCTGTTAAAAGAAGGGAACTATTTGTTATAGGTGTTTGGGAGATGAATCGCTAAGCATTGCTGAGACACGCTGTGAATACATCCATGTACGCTCGGATGCCGCGTCCATGCGGCATACGGTCACAGCAATGCTTAGCAATTCATGGTTCA
>CAZCOZ010000067.1:9967-11943 GCA_964500555.1 uncultured Thiotrichaceae bacterium
GGTACGATAACTTTATCACCGGGCTGCCAGCCTTCAGGTGTCGCAATACCGTTAGCATCGGATGTTTGCAATGCGGTAACCAAACGTAGTATTTCGTCGATTGAACGACCATTGGTCATTGGATAATAAACCATTGCACGTAGCACACCTTTGTCATCAATAATGAACGTTGCACGAACCGCTGAAGTATCGCTTGCGCCAGGGTGGATCATGCCGTAAGCCTTGGCTACTTTCATGTCCAGGTCGGCGATGATTGGGAAGTTAACATCAACATTAAATTTTTCCTTGATATTGCGAACCCAGGCAAGATGTGAATAATGGCTGTCAATCGATAAACCAAGTAATTCGGTATTTAGCTTGCTGAATTCATCCTGTCTTTTAGCAAAGGCCATGAATTCGGTGGTACAAACTGGCGTGAAGTCAGCAGGGTGCGAAAACAGTATTAGCCATTTTCCCTGATAATCAGCAAGCGTTTTATTACCGTGTGTTGTTACCGCATCGAAACCAGGTGCGGGTTGGTTCATGCGTGGTCCCATTGATATTGTTGTATCGGATACTGCTGTATCGTTGTTTTGTGTGTCACTCATAATATATGTCCTCTAATGTTGTTATATTTAGCGGCGTGTTTTTATTTGCCGATGGACGTATATTAGCTGTTACTTATGTATTGATGAAGTTAATTTATTTAATGCTTATGATAGTTTTTTTCTATAGATGAACTTTCATTGCTGAGAAAGACTTTAATGATGCCTTTTTTTAGCGTGTTTCACACAGCTTAAATTGCAGTCACGTATGGCTTGATTAAGAATGTTAATCACTTTAGGACGAGGAAAGGAAACCCGCCAGGCAAGCGCAACCGTACGTGTTGGTGTTGGATTACCAAATCGTCGAATAGCCAATAAACGTTGAGAATAAGTATGTGCGCCAGCGGCAGTGCAGGGCAACACGGTGACACCGAGACCAGAGACAACCATATGCCGAATAGTTTCCAGTGAACTACCTTCAACGGTGTGTGGTAAATCACCTTCCAGCCCCGGTTTGGGAATACACGCAGGGCAGGCATCAAGAACGTGGTCTCGAAAGCAATGTCCCTGACCTAATAACAGTACATTTTCTTCTTCTAACAATTTAGAGTTTATCGTTTTGCGAGATGTTAATGGGTGAGAAGTTGGTAGTAAAACCACAAAAGGTTCTTCATACAATACCTGCGTGACGATGCCTTTCTCCTCATAGGGTAGCGCGATAACAATTACATCTAACTCGCCGCGTTTAAGTTTTTCTGTTAGCACAGAGGTATAGTTTTCTTCAACCACAAGCGGCATTTCGGGTGCAGCTTTTCGTAATAGCGGAATGAGTTCAGGATAGAGGTAAGGACCAATGGTATAAATTGCACCAATACGCAAAGGCCCTGCCAACTGGTTTTTTCCCTGTAGTGCAATCTGCTTAATATTATCGGCAGACTCTAATGTTAGCTGCGCCTGCAGTATTATGCGTTCACCGACGGGTGAGGGCGTTATTTCATTGCTGCCACGTTCAAATAATGCAACGCCTAATTCAGTTTCAATTTTTTTGATGGCAACGCTTAATGTTGGTTGGCTAACGTGACAGGCTTTGGCGGCGCGTCCAAAGTGATGTTCGCGTGCGACGGCAACAATATAACGTAGTTCGGTAAGGGTCATAAGTTAAGTTTAATATATTTAAAAATAAATAGATGAAATTTATACAAATGATCTTTTAAATAGTATTTATATATTACAGTGTTCTTATATTAAGTCAGGCTATGGCACTGATAAAAAAATACTAATATTAAATACCTTGTGGTGGGGCTAATATTGGGCACGATCATTCATTGTGAAAGTTTGATATGATTACGAAAAAAATATCTGACTAGACTGAGTCGAAATCAGAAAACAACACCACTTTAGGGAGAATAAAGTAATGCTTAAAAGAACAATACCTTTAGTCGCTGCCATCGC
>CAZCOZ010000068.1:0-7195 GCA_964500555.1 uncultured Thiotrichaceae bacterium
CGATTCGCCTGAAAACACTGGAAGTTATTGGTGATGGTGATAAATCAATGTCTATCTTTGACAAACCTGCTGATGTTAAAGGCACGGCCTTCCTTACCTTTTCCCACGCCAAAGATCCTGACGAGCAATGGTTGTATTTACCCGCATTAAAACGCGTCAAACGAATTAATTCGAAGAACAAATCAGGGCCTTTTATGGGCAGTGAATTTGCTTACGAAGATTTAGCTTCGCAGGAAGTTGAAAAATACACTTACAAATATCTTCGTGATGAAGAACTCAATGGCATAGATTATTTTGTTATTGAACGTTTCCCCGCTTATGCTCATTCTGGTTATACTCGTCAGATAGCCTGGGTAAACAAAGAAAAATACGTCGCTGAAAAAATTGAATTTTATGATCGTAAAAATTCTTTGTTAAAAACGTTAATTAATAAAGACTATCAGCAATATTTAGGACAATATTGGCGCGCCAATGAAATGCACATGAATAATCACCAGACCGGTAAAAGTACCATTTTAAAATGGGAAAACTATAAGTTTAAAACTGGTTTGCGTGATGCTGACTTTACTCGTAATAGCCTAAAACGCGCACGTTAATAACGTTATTCACACACCTCGCAGGTCGGGTTAGCGCCAGCGTAACCCGACCTACGGAAGCGCATATTCGTTTCATCAGAGCTACCCTATCATCGCCAATTCTTTGATACGTTCTAACTCATCACGCACTCCTGCGGCCTCTTCAAACTCTAAATCACGCGAATGTTGATACATTTTATTTTCCAGTTGTGTGATCGTTTTGGTTAATTGCTTTGGTGTCATTGCCTGATAGACAGCACGCTCTTCTGCAACGGCCTGTAGAGCAGCCGTTTTTCTTGAAGCCTTATCACCATAACCTGCTTCTAAAACATCGCGCACACCTTTGATAATTCCTTTCGGCGTAATGCCGTGTTTTTTGTTGTACTCCATTTGTACTGCACGGCGTTCTTCTGTGATATCAATCGCCTTTTGCATTGAGTTTGTTATTTTATCGGCGTACAAAATGGCTTTACCGTTTATGTTTCTGGCGGCACGACCAATGCTTTGAATCATTGAACGCTCTGAACGCAAAAAGCCTTCTTTATCCGCATCTAAAATAGCAATCAATGAGACTTCGGGGATGTCTAACCCTTCACGCAACAGGTTAATTCCCACTAACACATCAAATTCACCCAGACGTAAGTCACGAATAATTTCTACTCGTTCAACTGTATCAATATCGGAATGCAGGTAACGCACTCGAACACCATGTTCATCCAGATAGTCCGTTAAATCTTCTGACATACGTTTAGTTAGTGTCAGTACTAGAACCCGTTCGTTTTTCGGTACACGTAAATTAATTTCTGAGAGCACATCATCAACCTGCGTTGTCACTGGACGCACTTCAATCAATGGATCAAGTAAACCAGTCGGTCGCACAACCTGTCTTGCAATAGCATCGGCATGTTCGTCCTCGTATGGCCCTGGCGTGGCTGAGACAAATAAGGTTTGCGGCGACATGGATTCAAATTCGTCAAAACGTAGAGGCCGATTATCTAAGGCAGAGGGTAAACGAAAACCAAAGTTAACCAGATTTTCTTTACGTGATCGATCCCCTTTATACATTGCACCAATCTGCGGTACGGAAACATGGCTTTCGTCAATAATTAATAAAGCATCTTTGGGTAAGTAATCAAATAAACACGGCGGCGGTTCACCAGGATTTCTATGTGATAAATAACGGGAATAATTTTCAATTCCGCTGCAATAACCCAGCTCTCGCATCATCTCAATATCAAATTGTGTACGTTGTTCCAGACGTTGCGCTTCAACTAATTTATTATTATCCCGTAGCTCAACTAAACGTTCGCGTAATTCAACTTTAATATGTTCAATCGCACCAAGAATAACTTCGCGTGGTGTCGCGTAATGGGTTTTAGGGTAAACCGTAATGCGTGCAACTTTTTTTATGATCTCACCCGTTAATGGATCGAACAAACTAAGATTTTCTATTTCGTCATCAAATAATTCAATACGCACAGCTTCTCGTTCAGAATCTGCAGGGTGAATATCAATCACCTCACCTCTAACACGATAAGTTCCTCGACGTAGTTCAACATCGTTTCGCAAATACTGTAATTCCGCCAGTCGTCTCAGTATGCTGCGTTGATCAACAATATCACCACGCACTAAATGCAGAATCATCGCAAAATAAGATTCTGGATCACCTAAACCATAAATAGCTGACACCGTGGCAATAATAATGGTGTCATCACGTTCCATTAATGCTTTAGTGGCGGACAAACGCATTTGCTCGATATGCTCATTTACCGATGCATCTTTTTCAATGAAGGTATCGCTCGCTGGAACATACGCCTCTGGTTGATAATAGTCATAATAGGAAACGAAATATTCCACCGCATTATTCGGGAAAAATTCTTTCATTTCACCATAGAGCTGCGCCGCCAAGGTTTTATTTGGCGCCATAATAATAGTGGCTCTTTTTAACTGGTTAATAACATTCGCTACGGTGAATGTTTTACCCGAACCCGTGACACCAAGTAGTGTTTGTCGTGCCAGACCATCGTTAAAACCATCAATCAAAGTCTTGATCGCTTCGGGTTGATCACCTGTCGGTAAATAATCGGTTTGTAATTCAAAAATTTTCGACATAATCACTCTGGGCTACTACATTCTATATAAGAAATAAATTAAACTCGGACAAGGAATAACGTTTTCCCGTTTTTATAATCATTATTTTATAACTGTTCTTAAAGACAAACTTACCTGGACATAAAATTGAAAATATCACTTTCTAATCGCATTCAACGTGTAAAACCGTCTCCTACTTTGGCCGTGACAGCGTTAGCTAGTCAACTTCGCGCACAAGGACGAGATGTTATTGGACTTGCCGCTGGCGAACCCGATTTTGATACGCCGGACTATATTAAACAGGCTGCCATTGAAGCGATTAATGCGGGCCACACAAAATATACTGCGGTGGATGGTACAGCCACTCTTAAACAGGCCATTATAAACAAGTTCAAACGAGAAAATGGACTGGATTATAACAGTGACCAGATATTAGTTTCCGTCGGTGGTAAACAGGCATTTTATAACTTATGCCAGACCTTATTGAACGAAGGCGATGAAGTAATTATTCCTGCCCCGTACTGGGTGTCTTATCCTGATATCGTTAAATTGGCAGATGCGACACCTGTTATTGTTGAAGGCGATATTTCCCAATCGTTCAAAATTACGCCGCAACAACTCGAACAGGCGATTAATGATAAAACAAAACTGGTCATCATTAATAGTCCATCTAACCCCTCAGGCAAAGCCTATAGTCGAGCAGAACTTAGAGCTTTAGGTGAGGTGTTAATAAAACATCCCAACATCGTCGTGATGACGGACGATATTTATGAACACATTGTGTGGACAGATGAAGGCTTTAATAATATCGTTAATGTTTGCCCAGAACTTATCGAGCAGACGATTGTTATCAACGGTGTCTCAAAAGCCTACTCGATGACGGGTTGGCGAATTGGTTACAGCGGTGGCCCTGTTGAGCTAATTAAAGGCATGAAAAAAATTCAGTCACAAAGCACATCGAATCCAACTTCGATTGCACAATACGCTGCCGAGGCTGCGTTGGAAGGTGACCAGAGTTTCTTAAAAGCGACATGTACTGAATTTAAACAACGCCACGATTATGTCTACAAAACATTGCAGGCAATGGACGGTGTTGAATGTTTACCCAGTGACGGTACTTTTTATAGCTTCCCCTCTTTCCATGCCGTCATTAATCGGTTGGAAGGTATCAATAATGATCTCGAATTGGCGCAGCTGATACTGGAAAAAGCCGATGTTGCATTAGTCCCCGGTTCTGCATTTGGTCTGAAGGGTTATTTACGTCTGTCATTTGCTACCGACATGGGTAGTCTTGAAAAAGCCTTGAGCAGAATCCAACAGGTAATCAAATAGTGCTCTATCATCTACCATCAGTGCTTAAACGGTATTATTCGATATAGTGTTAAAAATGCCTGAAATCAGGCGATTAAGTATTGACCGACGCAACTCAAATCGGTAGCATACCGCCTTCCAATTAAGACAAGATCAAAAATAATTCCTCGATAGCTCAGTTGGTAGAGCAACGGACTGTTAATCCGTTTGTCGCTGGTTCGAGCCCAGCTCGAGGAGCCATTTTTCCTAAGTAACACCTCAAAAACTCACAAATAGTACGCACTCCAAATTAGTCAGTTTCTGGCCAATTTGACTCTAAACAACAAAATCTAACCTATAATCTACTTAGTGAAATAAACACGAGTACGCTGCGGTGTGCGGCACACAATAAAAACAAGGAACAAGATACAATATTAGTTGTAACAAATTGATTTAAAATGAATTATATTTATAAAGGATTGTATCCAATAGCAGCTCTTTTCACAGGACTTACTCCATTTTATGTCTCAGGCGTTTTGGCTGAGGCTGAAACACCGCTGCAGATCTACCAACAGGCAATCAATAACGACCCCTCTCTGCGTATAGCAGACACACGCATTTCGCTAAAAAAAGAAAATCAATCCCTGTCACGTGGCGGTCTATATCCTGAAATAGGTTTAACCGCAGCCATTGCTCGCAATCGAGAAGACGTTGAAACCGAAGGTGTAGGCACCTCTGGCTTAACCTATTTTGACAGTAACAACGTACAACTTAAGCTCAAGCAATCTTTATACAACAAAGAAAATCACTCAAAAATTGATTCCGCTGACGCTGAATTTAAAGTTGCGGAAAGTGAACATAAAATTGCTCAACAACAAATCATTATGCAGGTGACTGAAGCCTATTTCGAAGTCCTGTTTGCGCAAGATAATCTTAGTTTTGCCAATGTAGAAAAACAAACGATTGCTGAACAATTAGAGAATATTAAACGCCGTTATAAAGTAGGAAAAAGTACCGTCACTGATTTACAGGAAGCACAGGCTTCTTATGACCTGTCCGCCGCCCAGGCAATACTCACGCAGGATCAATATAATGATGCACTTGATGGCTTAACACTAATTACAGGGAGTCAGCATACCGAAATAGCCAGACTCTCTCCTACGTTTAAACCAACGGCATTAGAACCTGCTAATCTCGACCATTGGGTAAATGCGGCGGTAGAAAACAATCTACAGATGAAAGCCACTAACAATTCGATACTGGCATTAAACCATGAAGTACAACGCCAACGCGCAAATTATTATCCAACGCTCGATCTGGTGGCAAAATATCGTATAGAAGAAACTGGTGGTCGCTTTGGTGAAACAGATACTGAAGATGGCTCCATAGGACTGGAACTCGATATACCGATCTACAACGGTGGTCAGACAAGTTCCCGCGTCCGTACAGCTCATCTCAAACAAAACGAAGCAAAATTTAATTTACAGAAAACACGTCGAAGCGTTATACGCGAAACACGCAAATCGTATCGCGCTGTAATGACGTCTGTTCAGCGTATTAATGCTCTTCAACAAGCGGTTATTTCGACGCAAGCTGCCGTTAATGCTGTGACCAAAGGCTACAAGATCGGAACAAGAACAGGAGCAGATGTACTGGTTGCTCAACGTGAACTTTACAAAGCAAAACGTGATTACTCTGCTGATAGATACCGTTATATTTTAAATTTTTTACAGTTAAAAAACATCACAGGCTCACTTAATAAAGATGACATTAGTAGTATTAGCAAATGGTTTGACTAAATAATTTAGGGACTGTCCTAGATAATTTATTTACATTCTCTTTGACCAGGACCACTATCTGGTCACTGTATTATTACTCGCTATCAAATCCACATTCGTATCAACATAATGCCCAGTAAACAGGTAATCTGTCATATCCGATACGGGAATTGGCTGACTTAATATATAACCCTGTATGACATCAATTTTTGATGACGTGGCAAACTCAAACTGTTCCTGTGTTTCCACACCCTCTGCGACAACTTTCACACCTGTATCATGTGCCATTCTGACAATACTTGAATACATTGTACTCGCACGTACATTAGTCATCGCTTTTAGAAGGAATGACCTGTCAAGTTTAAGCCAGTCAATTCCTAAAGTAGCAAAATAACTTAATGATGAATAACCTGTTCCAAAATCATCCAGACTAACCGTTACGCCGATATAACGTAACTCTTCAATAATGCGATGTGCCGTTTCAGGCTCGTCAATGATAATACTTTCTGTCAACTCGATTTCCAGGTGGCGTGCATCAAGCTTTGTTTCTTTAAGTATTTCTACTAATCCTGACTGAAAACCCTCATCGACAAACTCCATCGCTGAGATATTCACAGCTGTGCGTAAATTATAAGCACCGGCATCTACCCATTTTTTCGTTTGTACACAGGCTTCACGCAAACACCATTGCCCCATAGCTAAAATCATTCCTGTTTTTTCAGCTGTCGGAATAAATGTATCAGGATAAAGGACGCCATTTGTTGGGTGCTGCCAACGTACTAATGCTTCCAGGCTCGTCACTGAACTATCATTAACATTAAGTTTTGGTTGATAGTGTAAAAATAATTGTTTATTTTCGATGGCATTATGCAAATCGATCTCGAGTTGCATTTGATCAATAATTTTTCGATTATCTTCCATAGAATAAAACTGATAGTTATTTCTACCCATTAAGTTTTTAGCCTGCTTCTGCGCAAGGCGAGCATGCTCAATCAAGCTATCAGGTTCATCACCATCCTGCGGATAAACAGCTAAACCAATACTCGTGGTAACATAAATTTCATTATCAACAACTTCAATTTTTCCTGAGAATTTATTTTGAATTCGCTTAATAATATGAGTAAGCGTTTCGATATCTTCTAAACCTGTTAACAGCAGAGCAAATTCATCATCACGTAAGCGAGAAAATATTGGACTCGCCTGTCCAGAAGCCATCATAGCAGCCACTGTATCTGAACGACGTATAATCGTTTTCAAACGATGTCCGACGGCTTTCAAAAACTCATCACCTGCCACCTTACCCATCGAATCATTAATGCGACTAAACAAATTAACATTCAATATAGCAACGGCCATTACCGTTTCATTACGTTGTGAATATGCCATTGCCTGAGTGATTCTATCTTCTAAAATAACCTTACTCGGCAATTTTGTAATAGGATCCAGATAATCAACTTCGTC
>CAZCOZ010000068.1:7295-11655 GCA_964500555.1 uncultured Thiotrichaceae bacterium
CTTTCCCATTTACTTTTCCATCGACATTCGATAATTGATTTTCTAATTCATCGATACGTTCTTGCAATATTACTGACTTAAATACATCATCCTCGGCTATACCTGTTGTATTTTCTGTTTTCTGCTGCGCTGATTGATAATCCTTTAAATCAATAACAACAGTATCATTCAAACTAGCAACCATATCTTTTTGCTTCCAGCTAATAACCCTATTTCTACCACTTTCTTTAGCAACATAGAGCGCTTTATCTGCATTATCTAATAATTGTGAGCAACTATCAGTTGACTCATTAATCGTTGACACACCAAAACTTGCCGTAATAGAATCATTCTCGGCGCAAAATCCTTCACTTGTTTTTTGAATTTCCAAGCGTAACACTTCTGCAATTTCGGTTGCCTCAGCAACATCTAAACCAGGCAGCACAATACAAAATTCCTCACCACCATAACGCCCGACAATAACATTGTCTTCCGAGCTATAATTATTGAGAATATCAGCCACCATTCGTATCGCTTCATCACCGACTAAATGCCCATAGCGATCATTAACTAATTTAAAATGATCAATATCGACCATAATGCTAGAAATAGGTGTTTTAGTTTGTTCAGCACACTCAAAGGCTTGTTCAAACAAATCAAATAACGCACGCCGGTTATAACATCCTGTTAATGGATCGCGTGTAGCTAAAACTTCGAGCTCATCATTTTTTCGATTGATTTCTACTTCGTTCTTACGTAATACGGTTACCGCATTTTCAAGTAAGGTATTGGTTTCTTCTACTTCAGTCACATCATCAAACGTCACCAATGCCCCTTTCGTATTACCTTTATCGTCCTGAATAGGCGCACAGTTTGCTGACAATGAAAGTACACTTGCAGCTCCTGTTGATAAACTTAAGCCCACACCAATTTCGTGCTCGCCTTCCTGTATTGCATTAAGCCACGGATATTTTTGTTTCGACTCCCGCTTTTCTCTATTTGTATATTTCCATTTAAACGATGATGCTTTCATTCCCATTAGATCATCCGGGCTTTTATTAACCTTTGCAGCAAAGGCATCATTTGCCATTACAATTTGTTCTTTTTTATCAAGTATCATCACGCCTTCTGATAATGTATTAAATGCCTCACGAACTCGATCAGGAATAACTTCTTTCGGGTTAAGTACCGTTAACGATTTTTTAAGGATAAACAAATACCCTGCAAAGCACATGAATGCAACAATAGTTAACAGGCCAACAATTGAATCTGTAAAAATTGAATACCAGCTAGAGAGGTATAGATCTTTAAACTCTATATTAACAGCCCCCCATTGAACCTCACCGGCATAAACAGGTACCACGACTAAATTATCACCTGATCTTGATTTCTGACTAATCGCTTTAAAGTTATCACTATTCACTTCACCGTATTCAGCAACAACACTACCATTAACCAGACTCATTGATGCGGCGAGCACATCGTCATTACGGCTAACAAAAATATCCAGTGACGCTTTAATCGTTTCCATATCAGAACGTGACGCCGCTATTGATAGTTGCACTGCTAATACTTCGCTCACTTTCTTTCTAGCATCTAGCATTATCGTATCTTTCTTCGGTATAAAACCGAAAAGGTCTGCCATTAACAACACACTAAGTGTGAACATGACTAAGCCAAAACTTATTCTGGTTGCTGGACTAATATTTATCATTACCTTATCTCCCCTGACTCAGACCCACTAAACATCGTATCGACCTGATTATCATTACTCATTTTTTCCTGTAGTTTTTTTAGCCTTCTCACTTCTGACAACGATGTTGGTATTTTATCTTTGTTTAATTCATCCTCTTCTTCATCTTCTTCCTGTTTAAGCAAAATGGGCATTGGGTCATAACCTTTCCACAACGGGATAGTAGAAATTAAACTTGTCATCAATGCACCACTGCGTAATACCCAGGCAACCACGCCCGCTGTTAAGGTAACACCAGAAGTAGAAACCACCGCCGCTTTTAATTCAGCATCCGTCATATTTTCAGTAACGTGCTCATTAATTTCTTCTTTCATCTTATCCAACGCAACCCACAGTGCCTTAATTGATTTCACCTGAATATCATTAAGACTACTGGCAGATTTTAAATCGAAACTGGAATTTAAATTGTAGTCAGTAACTTCCTGTTTAACAGACAAATTAGCTTCACTCTCTTCGCCGCCTTCAGTATTGCTTGTGGGTGTTGGGGTAGCAGGAGGCGACACCTGTTCACTCGAACCAGTGACAGAAGGGCCATCGTTAACGTCTAAACCAGGATTTCCTTCAGGTAACTCAACCGACTTAACTGGATCAATCGTTTCAGGATCGGCAGGTTCAGATGGTTCTTCGGGTATCGTTGGATCGACTGGTTCTACTGTGTCAATCGGAACCAGGCTGATAACAATATTAAACGTCATCGTTGATAATGTGTTACTGCCAGCCGTAACAGTAAAACTAAATTGATCGTTACCTGGTGGGTTCAGTCCTACCTGATAACTTACCTTATTGCTAACTAAATCAGCTTGAGTGAAGCTCGTTGTAACTACACCATCAAGTAAAATAAAGCCATTATCTGGTTGATCAACAATAGTATAAATAATTTCACTTAACGCATTATCAATATCAAACGCACTCAACATGCTAGTGTCTATAGTTCTTTCAGACACTTCCGTAATCAATGCGCCATTATTCGTATCTACAACAGAAGCGTCATCAACAGGCGTTACATTCACCGTAAATAATGTATCGACGCTGGCACCAGACGGATCTATCGCTCTAACCGTAATTTGTGATGAACCATTTTCGTCTGCTGCATAATCCAGGCTTAATTGCCCAGTCGCTAAATCAATATTTGTACTACTGAATAGTGCATTATTAGTATTACCAACGATGCTGTAAGTTAATTCGTTATCAGGATTGTCTGAATCATTGAATGCAACATTTAAATCAATACTTGTATTTGACGCATCCTCTAACACCGTAACGTTGCTTATACCGACGGTAGTTGGTGCATCATTTACTGAATTAACGACAATATTTGCAGTCGCTATATTTGAGATCACACCTGAAATATCGGCAATCGTGTATGTAAAGCTGTCGGTTAATGTGTTACTACCATCATGCGTATATGTAACAGTACCGTCACCGTTAACAATCAGGATGCCATTACTCGGCGCGTTAATAATATTGATACTATTCAAATCAAGACCATCATCGGCATCTGAATCATTAAAAGCTAAATCAAAATTAGCCATCGCACCTTCATCAACGGTTAAACCATTATCATTTTGAGCGATCGGTGCATCATTAACAGGATTGATAACAAGACTGACTGTAGCTATATTCGATACTGCACCTGTAATATCTGAAATGGTATAGTTGAAACTATCACTAACAGTTTCACTCCCATTATGTAAATATGTAACAGTGCCATCACCGTTTATCGTTAAGCTGCCATTGAGCGGAGCTGTCGTTATAACGATGCTGGACAGGTCAATTGCATTATCGACATCACTATCATTAGCACTCAAATCAAGTATTGCTGAATTCCCTTCACTTATCGCTGGAATTGCAGGTGAGCTATCATTTTGAGCTACCGGCGCATCGTTTACGCCAGATATAGTAATAACAATATTATGACTTGTACCATCAAATGATGTAACCGAAATGCTATCAATTAATGATGCACCACCCGTCAAACTTTGAATAGCAAGTTGCGTATTGTCTGCTGAATAATTCCAGTTACCCGCCGCATCGATGACTAACGCGCCATAAGTACCTGCGATAGTTCCGGGAGTGAAACTTGATTCTCCTGCATCTATATCTGCGATAGTTAACAAACCAGACGTTTCTAACAAAGTATCAAAATCTGGATCTAAATCTTCCGTCACACCACCCGTATCTACACCACCGATAATGGCAGGATCATTTATAGCAGCAACAGTAATAGAAACGTTGTCTATATCTATCAGATTACCGCCACCAACATTCCCTAAATCATCCGTAGTTATTCTAAGTACTGTTACCCCATTAAAATTATTTGCAGGTGTAAATATCAACCCATCAAGTTCAGCATTAATCTGCGTTGTTGTTCCTGTTAAATCATAATTTATAATTCCAGGTGATGTGGACCAGACAAAAGGCGTTAGACCACCTGCCCCAGAGAATACTAAGGATGCACCATCAACAATGCCTAATGTTACTTTTATCTGATTACCTGCTGCATCCACGTCAGAAACAGCAATTAAATTTCCGTTCGCCGTTGAAAAGATCAATGAATTATCTTCGTTAACAAATTGCGCTGCTGGTACACTGTTTACTGGAACATCATTTACAGCGGTAGCAGTAAAT
>CAZCOZ010000069.1:0-3418 GCA_964500555.1 uncultured Thiotrichaceae bacterium
TGTTTTTTGTCGCAGTTGCAGGAATGTTTTGGTTTTCGTTTAGGGCAATTTACTAAAGTTGGAGCGAGGCAAACGTATCCTTTATCTCTGCAGGCAGCAACGCAAATTGTACATGGTCGTGTACTGATTATTGGTAACGCGGCGCACAGTTTGCACCCCGTCGCCGGCCAGGGTTTTAATTTAGCGTTGCGAGATATTGCGATATTATCAGAACTGATCGAGGACAGTGTTCGTGCGGATACAGATATCGGGCAGCAGTCTATGCTGCAGGAATACGCACAATTGCGTGAACAGGATATTAAACGTGTTTATCGATTTACTGATACTTTAGTGAAAACATTTTCTAATAATATTGCCGCGCTTGGTCATTTACGTTCAATGGGTTTGCTGATAGTGGATGTGTTGCCGGATATTAAACACCAGCTTGCGCTACAGAGTATGGGTTTAAGTGGCCGCCTATCTCGAATGAGTCGAGGTTTACGTTTATGACTACTCAGATTAATGAGTTTGATGAAGTTAATTTTGATGTCGTTATCGTCGGCGGTGGCATTGTTGGCTTGAGTCTTGCCAGTGAATTAGCTGGTTCTGATTTTACAGTCGCAATTATCGAACGAAACAAACTTGATGCATTAACAGAAAAAGTTGAGTGCCGTGTTTCGGCAATTAATCGTTTGGCACTAAAACGTTTTCAACAAACAGGAGTGTGGCAATCGGAATTGGCAGAACGTGCTTGCGCTTTCGAAAAAATGTTTGTCTGGGATCAAACCGGTGCAGGGCAAATTCAATTTGATAGCGCAGAAATGGGTGTGTCCGAACTCGGGGTTATTGTCGAAAATAAAGTTTTACAGACAATGTTGCTGGCTGTGGTGTGCGCTGCTGAAAATATTACTTGTTTTTGCCCTGAAGATATTGTTGAAATTAATTACAAAGAGAGTGATGGTCCGCAGACGACATCGCAGATTTTATTATCATCAGGTAAGCAATTAAATGCTCAGTTGCTGGTTGGCGCTGATGGCGTTAATTCAAAAGTAAGAGCGACGGCGAATATTCAGCAAACAAAAAAATCGTATCAACAGCAAGGACTAGTTTGTAATGTGCGCAGTAGCGAGAGTCACCAAAATACAGCGTGGCAATGTTTTATGCCGAGTGGCCCATTAGCTCTTTTACCGTTGTTTAATGGTGAGTGTTCTATTGTCTGGTCGTTAGATGAAAATGAAGCTAAAAAAATAATGGCGCTGGATGATGATCACTTTAAAAAAGAATTAGCCGCAGCTGCGGAATTTAAATTAGGTGAAATTACTGAAGTCGGCCAGCGTTTTCTTTTTCCATTATCACACAGTCATGTCAATGAATATGTAAAACCGGGTCTGGCCTTAATCGGTGACGCCGCGCACAACATCCACCCTCTTGCAGGACAAGGTGCAAATTTAGGTATTGCTGATGCCGCCGTATTAGCAGAAACGATTATCAGCGCTAAAAATGCCAGACGCCAATGGGCAGCGTTACATACCCTGAAAAAATACCAACGCCAGCGTAAAGGCGCAAATCAGTTAATGGAAGCCTCGATGACTGGCTTTAAAGAACTGTTTGGTAATAAAAATAACGTACTTTCAGAAATGCGTAATGCGGGTTTATCATTAGTCGATCACTTGCCTGCATTGAAATATAAAATTATCCAGCAGGCAATAGGTTAGTCTCCCAATTAACATTATTTTTTATCTGGATTCTGTCATTCCAGTGCGTGTAAAATCATCTCGATATTTTGGCTAAGATAATAAGCCCATGAGTAGTAAAACCATGAGTAATGGAACCATGAGTAATAAAACCATGAGTAATAAAACCGTCCTGTTTGATAAACACGTTGAATATAAAGGCAAAATTGTCGATTTTGCCGGTTGGAAGATGCCTGTGAATTATGGCTCGCAAATTGATGAGCACCACCAGGTGCGTACCGATGCGGGTATGTTCGATGTTTCACATATGGTTATTGTGGATTTGACCGAGGGTGATATCAAAGGCTTTTTACAATACCTATTGGCGAATGACGTCGCTAAGCTAACTGAAAGTGGCAAAGCCTTATACAGCTGTATGTTGAATGAAAACGGCGGTGTGATTGATGATTTAATCGTTTATTACATGTCGGATGAATGGTATCGCGTAGTGGTAAATGCGGGTACGCGTGAAAAAGATCTAGCGTGGATTAATAAATATGCGACCGCATTTAATGTCAACGTAAAAGAACGTGATGATTTAGCGATGATTGCAGTGCAGGGGCCAAACGCGCGCGCCAAAGCATTTGAAGCATTGCCGGTAGATGTGGTTGAAGCGGCAACTCCGTTGAAGCGTTTTTATGGCGCGGATTGTGGTGACTGGTTTGTTGGTCGTACAGGCTATACGGGCGAAGACGGTTTTGAAATTATGCTGCCTTCGACTGAGGCGGCAGGTTTGTGGGACAAGCTGGCTGCCGCTGGCGTAAAACCCTGTGGTTTGGGCGCGCGCGATACCTTGAGGCTGGAAGCGGGCATGAATTTATACGGCAGCGACATGACAGAAGAGACATCGCCATTGATTTCTGGTTTGGGCTGGACGGTTGCCATGCAGCCGGAAGAGAGAAATTTTATCGGTCGTAAACCATTGGAAAAAGAAAAAGCCGATGGCGTGAAACAGAAAATTGTCGGTTTGATACTGGAAGATCGGGGTGTTTTGCGCGGCCATCAAAAAGTCGTGGTTGAAGGGGCTGCTATCGATGGTGAGATCACCAGCGGTACGTTTTCGCCCAGCCTGCAAAAATCTATTGCTCTGGCACGTGTGCCAGTGGAAATAGGCGAAAACTGTCAGGTTGAAGTTCGTGGTAAGTTATTAAATGCAAAAGTGGTCAAACCTGTTTTTGTACGAGACGGTCAGCCAGTTTGAGTCCGATATCAGGTATAAGACTTTTATCTTGGGTCGCGTATAATGCGGCTCATAAATACGGTTCAACGTAATATAATGTATAAAATTTAGAGTGACCCAAATACGGGTATGAATGAGGAAAGAAAATGAGTGAAGTACCTTCAGAATTAAAGTATGCGAAATCACACGAATGGGTGCGTATCGAAGAAGATGGTTTGATGACGGTTGGTATTTCCGATCATGCGCAGGCCTTGTTGGGTGATTTGGTGTTTGTTGAGTTGCCTGAAGTCGGTTCTGAACTGGCGGCTGAAGACGAGGTTTGTGTGGTCGAATCAGTAAAAGCCGCATCCGATGTTTACATGCCTGTTAGTGGTGAGATTGTTGAAATTAATGAAGCACTAGCAGACGAACCAGAAATTATTAATACCTCGCCTTACGATAATGGCTGGTTATTTAAAGTACAGCCCTCTGCTGAAGAAATAGATGATTTGATGGATGCAGAAGCGTATCAGGCTGAGATAGAAGA
>CAZCOZ010000069.1:3518-7953 GCA_964500555.1 uncultured Thiotrichaceae bacterium
GAAATTGCCCAAATGTTAGAAACCATCGGTGCAGATTCTATCGATGATTTATTCGACGAAATCCCCGAACATCTACGTGCAAAAGTTTTAGATGCCGTACCAACAGGTATGACGGAAATGGAAATTTCGCGTTTAATGCATCAGCGTGCCGATGAAAATACCAAAGCATTGTGTTTTATGGGCGCAGGTTCTTATCAGCATCACATTCCATCTGCCGTTTGGGAAATTACCACGCGTGGTGAGTTTTACAGTGCTTACACACCGTATCAGGCAGAGGCGTCGCAAGGTACTTTGCAATTAACATACGAATTCCAAAGTATGATGACAGCATTAACGGCAATGGATGTGTCGAATGCCTCTATGTACGATGGTGCTTCGTCATTAGCCGAAGCGATTTTGATGGCAGTGCGTGCCAATCGAAAATCAAAATCGCGTAAAATTTTAATTCCAACCACGGTTAATCCTACCTATCGAAAAACTGCACATACGATTGTTAAAGGGCAGCAGATAGAATTAATTGACGTGCCTTATGATGCTGCAACAGGTATTACTTCGCTCGATCAAATTAAGCAGCAATATGAAGCGGAAGGTGACATTACCGCAGTGGTCTTGCAGCAACCTAATTTCTTTGGTTGTTTAGAAACGGTAGATGAAATTACCGACTGGGCGCACGAAAATAATATTTTATTGATTGCGGTGATCAATCCATTAACTATGTCTGTATTAAATCCACCGGGTGAATGGGGCAGTGGTGACGATAAGATCAAAGGTGCAGATATTGCCTGCGGTGATGGTCAACCTTTGGGTGCGCCGATGTCAGCAGGCGGACCTTATTATGGTTTGTTCTGTTGTAAGCAAGCGTTAGTTCGACAAATGCCAGGCCGCATTGTTGGTCGTACGGTTGACCTCGATGGTAAAGAAGGTTTTGTATTAACCCTGCAGGCACGTGAACAACATATTCGTCGTTCGAAAGCGACATCAAATATCTGCACTAATCAGGGCTTAGTTGTTACGGCGTCAACAATTTATATGTCAATTATGGGTGCAAGTGGTTTGGAAAATACCGCCGCAGCCTGTTTTGAAAATAATAATTTACTGGTGGAAAAATTAACGGCTATTGCTGGTGTGAAAAAAATCTTCAGTACAACACATTTTCATGAAACGGTTTTACAACTGGATGCACCTGCAGATAAAGTCTTATCTGAATTGATGGAGAAAGGGATTATCGGTGGTTATGATTTAACGAAAGATTATCCTGATCTTGGGCAGGCGATCTTAGTTTGTACAACTGAAATGCGTAACGAAGAAGATATTAATCTTTATGCAACAGCGATGCGTGAAGTCATGGCTAACTCAGTCGCAAGTTTGCAGGAGAGTGCGTAATGTTAATTTTTGAACACTCATCAGCTGGTCGTAAAGGTGCGCCGCAATCGCCAGTAGAAAAAGCATCCGTCGCAGCGATTGCCGATAACCTGTTGCGCAAAACCAGTGCAGCCTTGCCTGAAGTTTCTGAGTTACAGGCCGTTCGACACTACACGCGTTTGTCACAAAAGAATTTTTCGATTGATACGGAATTTTATCCACTGGGTTCCTGTACCATGAAGTACAACCCGCGCGCCTGTAATACATTGGCCATGCTTCCGGGTTTTTTGAATGCGCACCCATTAACACCCGATGCACAAAATCAGGGCTTCCTTACCTGTATGTATGAATTGCAGGAAATGTTATGTGAGGCAACGGGTATGGCGGCATTTTCGCTCGCGCCAATGGCGGGCGCGCAGGGTGAATTTGCCGGTGTTGCGATGATAGAAGCGTATCATGCATCACGTGGTGATGATGCGCGCAAAGAAATTTTAGTGCCTGATGCCGCGCATGGAACCAATCCGGCGACTGCTGTTATGTGTGGCTTTAGCGTAAAAGAAATTCCTACGCTTGGAAATGGTGACGTTGATCTTGATGCATTGAAGCAGGCGGTTGGTCCGCAAACAGCAGGTTTGATGTTAACTAATCCATCAACGCTAGGTGTGTTTGAACGTAACATTGAAGAGATTGCAAAAGTGATTCATCAGGCGGGTGGCCTGCTGTATTACGATGGAGCAAATTTAAATGCGATCTTAGGAAAAATTCGCCCAGGTGATATGGGGTTTGATGTTATTCATTCAAACTTGCATAAAACATTTTCTACACCACATGGTGGCGGTGGTCCAGGGTCTGGTGCGGTCGGTGTTGCGGAACGTTTAAAAGACTTTCTACCACTACCGACGGTGACAAAAGAAGATAGCGGTTATCGTTATTTAACGACAGCCGATTGCCCAAAATCAATCGGTCGTCTATCTGCCTTCATGGGAAATCCAGGCGTGTTATTGCGCGCTTATATCTATATGCGATTTCTGGGTCGTGAAGGCATGGTACGTGTTGCCGAATTCGCCACACTCAATGCAAATTACATGATGGTTGAAGCGAAACGCCGTGGCTTTACATTGGCGATTGATTCGCGCCGTGCCAGTCATGAATTTATTATTACCTTAAAAAATGAAGCAAGTGAATATCATGTTTCAGCGATGGATTTCGCCAAGCGTTTACTTGATTTAGGTTATCACGCACCAACAACGTACTTTCCATTATTAGTGCCAGAGTGCTTATTAATCGAGCCAACCGAATCGGAAGCAAAAGAAGCGCTAGACGGATTTATGGATGCACTTGAACAAATAAAACAGGAAGCCGAAACCAATCCTGAAATATTGCATGCTGCGCCACAAACTTTGCCGGTTAAGCGTCTGGATGAAGTGCGGGCAGCGAAACAACTGGATTTATCTTATAAAAAATAAACAGTAATAACCATTGTCGGATAATTATTGTGGTAGTAGTGTATACGGGTAATAACAGTTTGTTACTCACACTTAAATAAATATCCGGTGGCATAGTTATGATTATTGAAAAGTTACTAAATCGCTTATCTGTTGTTTTGTTTTCTCTGGTTTTTCTGACCACATTATCTTTTTCATCTCATGCGCGTCAGTTGGGTGATGTTACCTCGCCTGACAATGTTACGTTGCCAGGCAGTGATGTGAAACTGCAATTAAATGGCATCGGTTACCGCACTAAGTTTATTTTTAAAGTTTATGTTGGAGCGCTATATACAGAATCAACTGTAAACAGTCGTGATGCTGCGCAAGCGTTGCAAGGGCCTAAGTATGTTGCCATGCATATGGTTTATGATGAAGTTGCTCGTAAGAAAATGGTAAGTGCATGGAATGATGGTTTTGAAGATAATAATTCTAAAGAGCAGCTTAAAAAGTTACAGGCTTGATTAGATGCTTTCGTTAGCTACTTTCCAGACTTAAAAGAAGGGGGCATAATATATTTAGATTATGTTCCGAATATTGGTACACGCGTGACTATCAAAGGTGAGGAGAAAGGTGTGATCGAAGGTGCTGATTTTTATACCGCGATTTTAGATGTCTGGTTGGGTGAAGACCCTGCTGATGAAGGTTTGAAAGATGCAATGTTAGGTATTGAAGAAGAATAACGAAAAAGACTAAATTTATCTTCTATAACCATGCTCTTAAATCAACATTCTCAAACCAAGAAAAAAGAGGAATATAGAAAAAATCTTCTTAAGATTAATATCGCTTAGCTTGTGCGATGCCCTTGCCCCTAAAGGCGCAAAAATAAAACTAGATAGAGCGATTAACAAAAATGCATTTAACTGAACATAGCCAAATGTGAGAGTCGGTAGTATGTTGTTCAAGGCACCGTTTTCTATGTGCGGGGTTAAATTAAGTGACCATCCACTGACAATATAGGAAAGCGTGCCGATTGTGGCTATGGGAAAGCCGCAGGCGGCAGAGCTGGCGACTGCATTTTTAATATTTATGTTGTGCCAGTTTAAAAAGGGGACGGTTAGAGTGCCTCCACCTATTCCAACAATCGCTGAAAGTAAACCAATAAAGTTGCCACCAAAAAAAGCCCGTGCGGGCTTGATTATATCTTTCTGCTGAATTTTAGGTATTTCATTTTTTTGTTGATTTCGCGCAGAGTTAAACATCAATGCTGCAACAAATAACTCGAACACACCAAAAAAACTTTTTAGAATAGACGTGTTTATGTGTGTCGCAAAAACAGCACCAAACCATGCGCCTAAACATATTCCTGGTGCTAGCAGTAAGACAACTTTCCATAACACAGCATGTTTTTTATTATGAGCATAAGTTGAAGAAATCGAGGTGATGATAATGGTAGCAAGTGATGTCGCCAACGCCATGTGCATGACATGCTGCTGATCATAACCTTGCGAAGAAAAAATAAAATATAAAATAGGAACAATAACCAATCCGCCGCCAATACCAAGTAAACCTGCAGAAAAACCAGCAAAGGCTCCAGTTAGTAGGTATAGGGGTAGATATAAAGCCTGGTCTATTTGATTTATATCCAT
>CAZCOZ010000069.1:8053-11527 GCA_964500555.1 uncultured Thiotrichaceae bacterium
CACTGAAGTCATGATTTTTTGTGTAGTCGTTTATAGTAATAATAGTTTTTAAGTTGGCACCGTGTGACGACTTTATGCCATTAGCCGAGTCTTCAAATGCGATACATTGGTCGGCAGATAATCCCATTTTTTCTAATGTGAAGTTATAGATGTCTGGCGCAGGTTTTTTTGCTGGCACAATATCACCAGCAGCGATCACTTCAAACCAGTTAATCGATTCAGCGCCTAATGTGTGCGTTAGCAAAGCGGTAACATTTTCTGGCGTAGTTGTAGTGACAATAGCTAAACGAAAACCACGTTCACGCGCTTCATTGATTAACCGTTCAACACCTGGGCGTAAAGGGATAGCACCAGTGGATAATAGCGTAGTGTAATGACGGGTTTTCGCTTGATGCAATTCGGGTATCAAACTGTCCAAATTGTCAGGCAGGGTATCTTGATCGAGAAATTTTTCGCTATAAAATTTCATGCGTTCCTTGCCGCCAGTCACTGCGAGTAATTCACCATAGGTTTCGATGCTCCAATGCCAGTCAAGACCGTATTCTTCAAAAGCCTGATTAAATGCAACGCGGTGACCATCGCGTTCGGTATCGGACAAAGTGCCGTCAACATCAAAAAGGAAAGCCTTTAACTGTGTATTCATAAGGACGCCATAAGTTATTCGTGTAAAAATTAGATATGTAATGAGATGGGAATTCTACAGGAAGACGTAATGCATAAAAACACAAAACTTGGCTGGGTAGGTCTTGGTGTGATGGGAGAGCCTATGTGTCAGCATTTAATGAATGCTGGTTACAGCATGTCTGTGACGACACGTAGCAAGGGAAAAGCAAATGCCATTTTGGCAAATGGTGCGCAGTGGTGTGATACAGCAATGAAAGTGTGTCAGCAGAGTGACATTGTTTTTACTATGGTCGGTATAGGACAGGGGGTGGCTGACGTGTATTTTTCAAATGGAGGGTTATTCGCTGCAGATATACAGGGTAAAGTGTTTATTGATATGGGGACAACGGCTCCAGCACTAACCTTGAAAATTGCACAGTACGCAAAACAAAATGGTGCGGCAAGTATTGATGCGCCAGTATCGGGTGGAGATGTCGGTGCAAGAAATGCGACGCTTTCAATTATGGCAGGCGGTGATGCTGAAACACTTAAACGTGTAAGTGATTTATTTGATTGTCTCGGAAAAGTAACGCTGATGGGTAAGTCTGGCAGTGGCCAACACACAAAAATGTGTAATCAAATTACGGTGGCGGGTACCATGATTGGTGTTTGTGAAGCACTGGTCTATGCCAAAAAATCAGGTCTGGATTGTGAGGTATTAATTGCTGCTATCAGTAGCGGGGCAGCGGGTTGCTGGAGTCTGGATAATTTAGCGCCAAGAGTCATCAAACAGGATTTCTCACCAGGTTTTATGGTGGATCATTTTATAAAAGATTTAGCGATCGCGATAAGTGAAGCCGAAGCAATGCAATTGACGTTACCGGGTTTGGTGTTGGCTAAATCATTGTATGACAAAGTGAGTGAAATCGGTCATGGTAAAAGTGGTACACAGGCATTGTTGCTTGCGCTAGAGACTGAGTGATAATGGGAAATAGTCAGAAACAGAATTCTTCAGTGCAATTATATTCGTGGCAGAGTATTTTTTCATTGGTAAAACAACGTAAAAAAATACTGATTCGTGCAAATATTATTGCTGTGTTTGCGGCTTTAATTAGCGTGCCTGTTCCTTTATTAATGCCGACGCTGGTTGATGAAGTATTACTGGATAAGCCGGGAAAAATTATTGCCTTGTTGTCGGATATATTTCCGTCGCAATGGTTAACGCCAATAAGTATTATCGTGATCATAATGCTTGTTTCGATGTTATTAAGATTAGGTGCATTATTATTGGTCGTTTGGCAAACACGTGAATTTACTCATGTGGCAAAAGAAGTGACCTATCGAATCCGATTAGGTTTGCTGCAGCACTTACAAAAAGTATCAATGGCTGAATATGAAGCAGTTGGATCGGGTGCGATTACGTCTCACCTGGTAACAGATGTTACGGCGATTGATGATTTTTTAGGCTCGACGCTCAGTAAATTTGTTGTTGCCGTACTAACCGTTATTGGTGTTGCAATTGTATTGCTGTGGATGCATTGGCAGCTGGCATTATTTATTTTGTTAATGAATCCTGTTGTCATCTATTTCACCATGGTAATGGGGAAACGAGTAAAAAATTTAAAGCGAAATGAAAATGTTTCATTTGAATTGTTCCAGCAGTCATTAATTGAAACACTTGATGGTATACAGCAAATACGAGCAAGTAATCGCGAAGCTCATTATTTAGCACGAGTAACCTCACGGGCACAGCAGTTAAAAGATAACATGATTGCGTTTGGTTGGAAAAGTGATGCGGCTAATCGGTTATCCTTTTTTATTTTTCTAATGGGTTTTGAGTTTTTCCGTGGCATTAGCATGATCGTAGTTCTGTTTAGTGGTTTAAGTATTGGCGAAATGTTTGCTGTTTATGCTTACCTCTGGTTTATGATGGGGCCGGTGCAGGAAGTGCTTGGTATTCAATACAGTTATTACAGTGCGAACGCGGCACTGGAACGTATTAATAAACTGCTCGAAATGGAGCGCGAAGCCGATTACCCGCATAACAAAAACCCGTTTGAAAATAAACATACTGTTGGTTTGAGTGCAGAAAATATCTGCTTTTCATACGGTGAAGGTTTGCCGGTTCTGGATGGTGTAAGTTTATCGATTCAGGCAGGCGAAAAAGTTGCATTAGTTGGAGCGAGTGGCGGTGGAAAATCAACATTGGTGCAAATTATTTTAGGTTTATATCCGGCTGATTCAGGTGAGTTATATTTTGATGGGGTGAATCTTAAAGAAATCGGTTTTGATGTGGTCAGAGAAAATGTTGCAACAGTATTGCAACATCCTGCGATGTTTAATGACACAGTAAGAGAAAATTTATGTCTGGGCCGAGACATTTCTGATGAAAAAATTTGGCAGGCGTTAGACATTGCGCAGATGCAGGAAACAATTGAAAAAATGCCAGAGAAATTAAAGAGCATTATCGGTCGCAGTGGCATTCGATTATCTGGTGGTCAACGACAACGTTTAGCGATTGCGCGAATGATTCTGGCTGATCCTAAAATTGTTATTTTAGATGAAGCTACGTCTTCGCTTGATACTGAAACAGAAGCACGATTGCACGAGGCAATGCATGCATTTCTACAAAACCGTACCACATTAATTATTGCGCATCGTTTAAGTGCGGTAAAACAAGCTGATCGGGTATTAGTTTTTGATGCAGGTAAAATAATCGATGAAGGTAATCATCAGGCATTAATAGGTAAAGACGGTTTGTATCGTGATTTATACGGACATAAAGAGTAATATTGTATGGGCGAGTATTCTCAGGTGTTTCCAGGTGTTCCAAAGATAAAAATAAAATAACGACTATTCAATTATGAAACC
>CAZCOZ010000070.1:0-4004 GCA_964500555.1 uncultured Thiotrichaceae bacterium
ACCCTGTGCACCACCCGGTGTCATCCAGATAATTTTTCCTGCTACAGGTAAACGTTCGCCATCTTCCATCAATGACAACAGCATAAAAACTTCATCGCCTAACTGGTAGGTTTTGTTTGTCGGAATAAATAGCCCACCGTTTTTTACGTAAGGCATATAAGCTGCGTACAAAGATGCAACATCTTTGATACTTAGCGATAACATTCCTGGGCGTGCTGTTGAGCTACTCATAGATCGATACCGTGGTGTTTTTATTGCTGATGTAATTTAATTATGAAAGCAGTGCTTTATTATTATAAGTTGTCCCATGATAATAGCAGATTTTCCCACAATAGCTGTTCATTCACTGCTATTGAGCTATGTGAAATACTGAAATTAAGTTGCTCCTGAAAACGGAATAAACGTTGTTGATTCACTTTACTGGCTAAGGTCTCCAATTTACTGCGATATTGCTGATTGATAATGTCACTATTGCCGTCGCACAACATCAGTTTAGCAAGATCAGATACCCAACCCTGCATACTTTCTAAGGTTTGTATTTTGGGAAACTTCGTCAACTTTAGCGCATATTCTAAAGAATTTTTTCCTGAAACAGAGGCCGTCATCGCATCACCCAGTACCTCATGACGCTCTTTATCCTGCAGATTCTCTAACGCGGTAAGCGGAGCATCATAAGCATAACGTAACGCCTGACGGAGTTGATCATCACTCGCCTTTTCCTGTATCTGCTGAGGCTGTTGTTTTAACCAGCTAAGCGACTGACTAACATCGGGCACATTAAACCGCATAACCTGACATCGACTACGTATTGTGACAGGTAAGCGATGCGCACGCGCACTGGTCAGTACGATGAGAACATTCTGCCCAGGTTCTTCTAGCGTTTTTAATAAACTGTTTGCGGCAGCAAGCGTCAGTTGATCCGCCTGCTCAATTACCGCGACACGGTACACACCATACTGACTGGTTTTATTTAGCTTTTCACATAAATCACGTATCACATCAATACGGATATTAAGTATTGGATTTTTACTTTTCGAGTTCTGCGGCGGTGTTGGTGCCAAATGATATAAGTCAGGATGTGTTTCGGCAGAGAGCAATTTACAGGCATTACAATTACCACAGGCCTGGTGGTCAGCTGTTGGCTGCTGGCACAAAACAGCGTGTGCCATCGCTAACGCAAAATCTGTTTTCCCAATGCCTTTATTACCTTGCAGAAAAATGGCGTGAGGAAAACGGTTCGATGTGAGTAGTTTATCGACTTGCTGCCATTGTGATTGTTGCCATGCATGTATCATTTTAGATAAATCATAATAATTACGGTCGACTATAAAATAGCTAGTTACAAAATATTATAGGTATCAAGTTTTTCACGTATTTGTTGTTGCACCGATTCTAAATCAACAGAAGCATCAATCAAACAAATACGCTCGGGATGTTTTTTCGATAAATCAATATAAGTATTTCTTACCCGTTGAAAAAAATCGTCCTTTTCGGTTTCAATGCGATCAGGTGCGCTACGTTTACCCGCTCGTTCACGACCGACTTCAACCGGGGCATCCAGAATAACGGTTAAATCAGGACGTAAATCCGCCTGCACCCATTGCTCTAAATCTTTTATTTTATCAATCGATAATTGACGACCGCCCCCCTGATACGCATAAGTTGCTTCAGTAAAACGATCACACAAAACAGTTTGTCCATTATCCAACGCAGGACGAATAACTTTATTCAAATGCTCTGCGCGTGCTGCAAACATCATTAGCAATTCAGCATCCGCACTCATGTTTTCATCTGAATGGCTTAATAACAAACCACGTAATGCTTCGCCCAGACTTGTACCACCTGGTTCTCTCGTCACCACACAGGCATGTCCTGCTGCTTCAAGCAAAGTTTGAATAAACTGAAGGTTACTGGTTTTACCGACACCTTCGATGCCTTCCAATGTAATAAATTTACCCATAAAAATTATTCACTGCCTACTTACTTATCTCCACGGATGGAGTGACTAAAAATTGATCCTTCATTTTCTGCACTCCCTACATCCATGTAGGTCGTATGCTGAAAATCGTCTGGAACGATTTCAGCGCTTCTTACGCTGGTACTTATCAACTGCTTTTTCATGATCTTTTAAGTTTTTTGAAAACTGGTGTCTTCCACTACCATCACCATAAGCCACAAAATATAAATATTTTGTTTTATCGGGATGCAATGTCGCATGTATCGCTTCACGACCTGGCATGGCTATTGGTGTTGGTGGTAAGCCAGAACGCGTATAAGTATTGTATGGTGTATCTTTGCGCAAGTCCCTGTAGCGAATATTACCATCGTAATTTTTAATGCCATAGATAACAGTCGGGTCGGTTTGTAAACGCATTCCTTTACGCAGGCGATTAATAAACACACCTGCAATAAGCGGTCGTTCTTCAGCAATGGCACTTTCCTTTTCTACAATAGAAGCCATGATTAGTGCTTCATAAGGTGTTTTAAAAGGTAGCTTTTCTTCTCGGTTATCCCATTCAGACTGCAGAATTTCCTGCATGGTTTTATAAGCACGTCGCAATAAATCGAGATCGGTCATACCACGAGAAACATGATAAGTATCAGGATAAAATCGCCCCTCCGGGTGTTCATCTTTGTAGCCTAGTTTCGCCATAATATCTTCATCAGACAAATTATCCAGCGTAAACGTTATTACTGTATTTTTTCTGATAGCCGCCAATAACTGCTTAAAGTTAAACCCTTCTATTAAAGTAATATTATGGCGAATAACATTACCCTCTGTCATATCTTCTAATAACGTTGCAAGCGTTTGACCTGGATTAATTAAGTATTCACCTGCCTGTAGTCGTGTTGACTGTTTATTGATCGTTCCCCAGAGCAGAAAATAATTTTTTTCTATTAGTAAGCCTTTATCAACTAACTGATTTGCCAGCGTTCGAATCGATGAACCACGCGAAAATATAATTGATTCGGGTTTTTCCAACATCAGATTTCTGTTCATTTCTGCATCCATTTTCGAAAAGTAATAAACGGAAGAAGCTAAGCCCAAAAGAATAAGAACGGCAATAATTAATAATATTTTTTTAAGCATTTTTATAGTTTAATAACGTGGATATAATCATTCATTGTATTAATAAGTTTATCAAAAATAGCAGCTATGATATTTGGCTGCTCATAAGAAGTATTGTCTAAACGCATTATTGACTTCATGCCAATCAAACTATTTGTTATAAATAATCCATCCATATCAAATAAGTCTTTTCGTTTAAGATTGGTTATTGTCAGTTTAATGTTATTTTTATTAGCTAAATCAATTATTGCTTCTCGCATAATGCCATTCACACCCGACAAACGAAGATCAGGCGTTAACAATGCATTATCTTTAACAGCAAAAAAATTACTCATACAGCCTTCAATAACATGTTGCTTTTCGTTTAACATTAAGCCATCGATTATATTAGTTTCTGCTGAACGATGCCCCCATTCATTTCTGGCCATAACATTCTCAAGACGATTTAAGTGCTTTAAACCGGCCAGATTTTTATTGATCGATACCTGCTGTTCGCAAAAACACAAATCACCAGAAAGTAATTGGCCGGATAGCAAGGATGAATAACCCGCATCTAGCGATGCAATTTGCACAATACGACTAGTATCTGCTTTTTTTGAAAACAGGTATCCCCTTTCACTTTCACCACGCGTTAAGATAATTTTTATCGCAAAGACGTTTCCATTAGAAACAGCATCGCTATTTGCTAATTTATTTTCATCTAACACATTTTCGTCTAACAGCTGAGCAATATCAGCCAGAAAAACAGCTTCAGATGGACAGTCCAATTTTAACTTATCTGCTGACGATTTTAATCGTTGATAATGCTGCTGCCAATAAAACAGGCGTCGGGAATTTACATTATGACAATCACACAAAATCGTTTCAAAGATGCCATCACCATAATGAATAGCACGATTATTCACACTCAAAAAATCACTGGCAATACCATTGA
>CAZCOZ010000070.1:4104-8155 GCA_964500555.1 uncultured Thiotrichaceae bacterium
CCACCCGCTCTAAAGGTTAAAGTGTTATCTTCACGTACGATTGTTCTTATCAAAATATTAAAATCCATATCACCATTATTATTAATATAACCTAATGAACCCGTATAAGCACCACGCGCCTGCTGTTCCATTTCAACTAAAATTTCTATGCAACGCACTTTAGGACAACCCGTAATTGTCCCACCAGGAAATACCGCGCGTAGCACATCAATTGCTGTTTTATCGTTGGCTACCTTACCTCGTACATTCGATACAATGTGGTGTACATGTTGCCAGCTTTCAAGAACCATTAACTCATTAACGTCGATGCTACCGGGAATACAGACTCGACCTAAATCATTTCGTTCCAGATCAATTAGCATTATGTGTTCTGCCTGTTCTTTTGGATGCGCTAATAATTCTTCTGCTAAAGCCGTATCATTCTGTTGATCGTCATCTCTACGTCGTGTGCCGGCGATTGGTCGAGTTTCAACACTATCGCCACTCAACGAAACCAGTCGTTCTGGCGACGAGCTGATAATCGTCATACCATCGAAACAGGCCATTGCCGCAAACGAGGATGGATTATATTGAGACAAAGTGTCAAATAAAGTTGCATCATCAATATCATGTTTCAATTCTGCTGACCATTGCCTTGATAAGTTTGCCTGAAAAATATCGCCGTCAATAATATATTGCTTGATCCTTTCAACCTGCAATAAATACGGTGCTGGATCAGATTCTGTCAATGACGCTAATTCAATTTTAGGGTGCTTATTATCTTCCTGCGCCTGGTTACTTATTTGTAAGAGATCAGACTCAATATCGTCAAGCAAATGGGCATAGGCTTTTTCAGCAACGGCAATACATCGTTTATTTTCTTTATCAACGACGATTGCGACAGGGCATCGCGATGCAACAGCCAGTGGTTGATTCGAAGGTAGTGTTGGCATATCTAAACAGGGTTCGATTTCTTCTGCCATTTCATACGACAAATACACAAACCAGCCACCGGTAAAAGGTAGATCATTATCCTGCCTATTCTCACCTCTTCTCTCCGTAGTATTATTTTCAAGCAAGTGCTCTAACGTATCGAGAAAACCTTTTTGTAATTTTATCTCTGGATTACTACAGCTAAGCGATTTATCTGCACTTAACGTTAAATCATATTGGGGAAAAGCAATTAGAATATCGTACTGCGTATTATTCTGCTTTACGGCACTACTCGATAATAAAAAAGGATAACGCTGTGCATTATGACGATTAAATGCAGACAGTATGGACGAGCAGGATTTCTTGCTTTTAGATAATATTGATGAAAGTTGTCGCGTTTTGAAAGTCATTATTTAAACGCTTTTCGTTATCGTTTTTTATCACTGATTTATATCAACACGATGAATGCGTATGGGAATATTAAAAAAATATCTAGCTTAATTTCTTAAAGATAAGCGTTCCATTTGTGCCACCAAAACCAAATGAGTTAGATAACGCATAATCAATTTTCATTTCACGTGCGGTATTGGGCACATAGTCCAGATCACAACCTTCACCGGGTGAATCTAAATTGATCGTTGGTGTTGCCACCTGATCTTTAATCGACATTACCGAGAAAACCGCTTCAATACCACCCGCAGCGCCTAGCAAATGACCCGTCATAGATTTTGTCGAACTAATTGCAACCTTCTGCGCATAATCGCCAAAAGCGTTTTTAATTGCATTGGTTTCAGCCACATCACCAGCCGGCGTTGAAGTACCGTGCGCATTAACATAATCAATCGTCTCTGCGTTAATACCCGCATCATTCAATGCCAGCTTCATGCATTTTCCAGCACCGCTGCCGTCCTGTACCGGCATCGTCATATGGTAAGCATCACTGTTGTAACCAAAACCGGCGATTTCAGCATAAATTTCAGCACCACGTGCCTTCGCGTGTTCGTACTCTTCCAGTACCAACACACCTGCACCGTCACCTAAAACAAAACCGTCACGATCTTTATCCCACGGTCGACTGGCTGCCGCAGGATCATCATTTCTGGTTGATAATGCACGAGCCGCAGCAAAACCAGCAATGCCTAATGGACATGAGGCCATCTCTGCTCCACCAGCGATCATGACGTCAGCATCACCGTAGGCAATGATACGAGCCGATTCACCAATACTGTGTGTGCCGGTAGAGCATGCTGTGACAATTGAAATATTGGGCCCTTTCGCGCCGTAACGAATGGAGAAGTTACCTGAGATCATATTGATGATCGAACCGGGTACAAAAAACGGTGAAATTTTACGTGGGCCACCCTCTGCCAACTTTTCTTTATTAGCTTCAATCATTGGCAAGCCACCAATGCCTGAACTAACGGCAACACCTACTCTATCTGCATTTTCATCGGTAATTTCAAGACCCGAATCTTTTAACGCTTCATCCGCAGCAAAAATGCCGTAGTGGATAAAGGTATCCATTTTCTTTAAGTCTTTTGCGGGGATAACACTGGTTGCATCAAAGTCTTTGACAGTGGCAGCAATTTTTACTGAGAATTCGTCTGTATCAAATTTATCAATCTTAACAACACCGCTTTTACCTGCAGTGATATTCGCCCACGTTTCTTTTAAGTTAAGCCCGACAGGTGAAACGATTCCCATACCAGTGATAACTACGCGACGTTTTGACAAATGGCTAGCCTCTATTAAAGATACACATCAAAGATACACAAAACAGGACACACATTAATATCCTGCAATTTACAACGTCTAGCTAAATCGAAGCCGCTTTATTAAAGCGCTTTGTTAAAGCCATAACAAACAAGCGGCAACTCAATACATCAATGAAAGATATACCGAGTTACCGCCGAGAGCAAATTAACTTGCGTGTGCTGTTACGTAATCAATCGCTTGCTGAATGGTAGTAATTTTTTCAGCTTCTTCGTCTGGAATTTCACACTCGAATTCTTCTTCAAGTGCCATTACTAACTCAACAGTATCGAGTGAGTCTGCGCCTAAATCGTCAACGAATGATGCTTCATTTGTTGCTTGCTCTTCAGTTGCGCCCAACTGCTCAATGACTATTTTACGAACGCGTTCTTCAGCTGTGCTCATTGTATTTCCTCTTGTTTTGACCAACATGGTCAATAAAAATTAACTCAGGTTTATTGTATTGATAGCCATCGTAAGATAGCTAATAGAGTTGCGCGGTATTCTAGTGAATTCGGGCAGCACTTGCCAGTCAAATTCTATAATAAATACTGCTTAAATAAACAGCATTAATTTATATGTAAATCATTTAGTTATAATATATTCTTAATGTTATTTATATATAATAAACAGACTTAACTATAAAATAGATGCCTGTTTCTGCTTAAGGCATGTACATCCCACCGTTTACATTGATGGTTTCCCCGGTAATGTAAGCCGCTTGCGGACCTGCTAAAAAGCCTACTGCAGCAGCAATATCAGCGGGATCACCCAATCGATTTAATGGTATCTGCTTAACTAAAGCGTCACGTTGCTCATCGGCTAACTCTTTCGTCATATCAGTATCGATAAATCCTGGCGCAACGCAATTAACCGTAATATTTCTCGAACCAATTTCACGTGCAAGTGATTTGGTAAAACCTAACATACCCGCTTTAGTCGCTGAGTAATTTGTTTGACCAGGATTACCGGTTAAACCAACCACGGAAGCAATATTAATAATGCGCCCTTTTCTGGCTTTCATCATAGCGCGAACAACCGCTTTAGACAGTCGATAAATCGATGTTAAGTTTGTATTGATGATGTCATCCCACTGATCCTGTTTCATCATCATTAATAAATTGTCTTTGGTGATGCCAGCGTTATTCACCAAAATAGATACCGCACCGAATTCATCTTTAATTGATTTCATTACATTTGCGATTGAATCTGCATCAGTAACATTTAAGCATAAACCTTTTCCGCCAACATCCGACAAATACGCAGAAATATTATCGGCACCTGCATCCGTTGTCGCGGTGCCTATAACCGTTGCACCCATGCCAGCTAATTGTTCAGCAATTGCTTTACCAATACCACGACTTGCCCCTGTGACTAATGTAATTTC
>CAZCOZ010000070.1:8255-9793 GCA_964500555.1 uncultured Thiotrichaceae bacterium
TAGATATAAACCTAAGACATCGACTCTAAAAATTTATCCATCGAAGCTATACTGTCCAGCGAAAAACTCGCCACTTCTTTATTAATACGACGCGTTAAACCACCCAAAACTTTACCCGGACCACATTCAACAATCACATCCGCACCATCACCAATAATCTGAATGCTTTGTGTCCAACGCACTGGATTAAATAACTGCTTGGTCAATGCATCTCGAATATCATCCGCATCATCGTGTGATTTTGCATCTGCATTATGTAATACCTGAATTTTAGGCGTATTGATCGTCACGCTTTTTAAATACTCAGCGAGCTCGTCTGCTGCCGGTTTCATTAAAGAGCTATGTGATGGCACACTAACTGGCAAAGGTAATGCACGTTTAGCACCTTCTTCTTTTAAACTTTCCATTGCTGTAGTAACCGCAGCTGTCGCACCGGCAATAACAACCTGACCCGGTGAATTAAAATTAACAGCTTCAACAGGCGCACCACTTTCTTCTGTAACCTGCGAACATATCTGGATAACCACATCATCAGCCAAACCAATAATAGCTGCCATAGCGCCTTCCCCTTCAGGCACTGCAGATTGCATTAACTGACCACGTTTAGAAACCAGTTTAATCGCATCAACAAAGTCCAATGACTCTGCAGCAACCAGGGCAGCATATTCACCTAAGCTGTGTCCCGCAAAAACAAACGGCGTCAACATACATTGTTGAGCCATCACACGCATCACCGCAATATCTGCCGCGAGCATTATTGGTTGAGTAATTTCTGTTTTATTAATTTTTTCTGTCGGACCATTACAGACCACATCCCAACAATCAAAGCTGAGTACATCCGACGCCTGTTGAAATGTTTCTTTTACCTGCGGCCAGGTTTCAGCGTAGTCCGCCAACATACCAATAGATTGTGAACCCTGCCCTGGGAAAACGACTGCAATATTCGAACCGATCATATTTTAAGCCCCTTTCTTATTCTTCATTACTGTATTACTGCAAAAATTATTTTAAATCTAAAACGTCTTGCATATCATACAAGCCCTTATCCTTATCAGCTAACCAAAGTGCTGCACGAAGCGCACCGTTAGCAAACGTCATACGACTTGACGCTTTATGCGTAATTTCAACTCGCTCACCAATATCCGCAAACATAACTGTGTGATCACCAACAATGTCACCCGCACGTATGGTTTCAAAACCAATGGTTTTACGATCGCGTTCACCTGTTACACCTTCCCGCCCATAAACAGCGCACTCTTTTAGATCACGACCTAACGCATCAGCAACCACTTCGCCCATTCTTAATGCTGTACCAGAAGGCGCATCGACTTTGTGTCGATGATGCGCTTCGATCACTTCGATATCAACTTCATCACCTAAAACACGGGCGGCAATATCGAGCAACTTAAAACACAAGTTAACACCCACGCTCATATTTGGCGCGAAAACGATTCCAATACTTTCAGCCGCAGTCTTAATTTTTTGTTTTTCTTCATCGGTGAAACCTGTCGTGCCAATAACAATATTTTTACCGTGAG
>CAZCOZ010000070.1:9893-11341 GCA_964500555.1 uncultured Thiotrichaceae bacterium
TTATTATTTTATTTGTATCTTGCCATTATATCGTATTTAAAACACGATTTTTAGCCGCAAAAAAACGCAAATGTAAAAATCGTTTCTTTTTATGTCATTCCCGAATGCTTGAATCGGGAATCTAGATAAGCTTGGGTACACGCTGGATCCCTGATAAAAGCACTCGGGGATGACGGGTAGATTTTTTGTTCTCACGCGTAGCGTGGGAACAAGGCCATACTCTCTCTGCGTCTCCGCGGTAAAGACGTTTAATCTTTTTAAGCCTTCAAATCATCAAAAAAACTTTTCATTCGATCACCCCAGGAGGCATTCTTCGGACTGTGTTTATCGCTTTCCTGAATGGATTTTTCAAATTCTTTAATTAAGTCTTTTTGCTTGTTACTTAATTTAACGGGTGTTTCAACATGTACCCGGCACAACAAATCACCCGTCATGCCACCACGCACCGGTTTAACACCTTTGCCACGCATGCGGAATAGTTTATTTGTTTGCGTTTCAGCTGGAATTTTTAGACGTAGGCGTCCATTCAATGTCGGCACTTCAATTTCACCGCCAAGTGCAGCTGTGCCTATTGAAATAGGCATTTCACAATGCAGGTCGTTATCGTCACGAGTAAATATAGCGTGCGATTTTACGTGCATTTGCACATAAAGATCACCCGCTGGTGCACCTGACTCGCCCGCTTCACCTTCTCCACCTAAACGAATTCTATCGCCTGTATCTACTCCTGCAGGTACTTTAACAGCCAGTGTTTTTTCTTCCTGTTTACGACCCTGACCGTGACAATCACCACAGGGATCGGATACCATTTTGCCTTTGCCGCGACATTGTGGACAGGTTTGCTGTACTGCAAAGAAACCTTGCTGCATTCTGACCTGGCCTGCGCCACCACAAGTAGTACAGGTTGTCGCTGAAGTGCCTTTTTTCGCACCTGAGCCAGAGCAGGTTTTACAGCTTGCTAACGTTGGCACACGAATTTTTACTTCGGTACCAAATACCGCATCTTCTAAAGATAATTCGAGATTGTATTGTAAATCGGAGCCACGCTGTGCACGCTGTTGGCGACCACGGCCACCACCAAAGATATCACCAAAGACATCACCAAAAGCATCTTCAAAGCCACCATGTCCTGCACCAGGGCGACCACCCATTGATGGATCGACACCGGCATGACCGTATTGATCATAGGCCGCACGTTTATTTGCATCCGAAAGAATTTCGTGGGCTTCTTTGGCTTCTTTGAATTTGGCTTCGGCTTCTTCAGAATTATCGGTGTTACGATCAGGATGATGTTTCATCGCAAGACGACGGTAAGCCTTTTTTAAATCGGCTTCACTGGCATCGCGAGACACACCCAGTACTTCGTAGAAATCTTTTTTAGACATAATTTTTATTTTCTTTGTCGTATTTATCTAGGTTCATTTATCTAAAAACACAAAACCGTAAAA
>CAZCOZ010000071.1:0-11333 GCA_964500555.1 uncultured Thiotrichaceae bacterium
GAATATATTTAGGTTCGTTGTATAGCAAGTGACTACTACGCATAGAATCATCAGGCGCAGATTCATCAGCAAGCTGAGGAATACCTGTGCCCCAAGGCTTAGTTGTAATAGGTGCTAATAAATCGAAGTCTTTCTTACCGTTGCGGAACTTGATGCGCCATGCAATGGTACCTTTTTCTTCATCACGAAGCACACGAACACTGTGACCCAGTGGTGCGAAATCTGCATAACCGCGCACATCAATTGCGTTATGAGGACAGGCTTTTACACAGGAATAACATTCCCAGCACATGTTAGGTTCAATGTTGTAAGCACGTCGAAGTGTTTTATCAATGTGCATGATGTCAGATGGGCAGATGTCAACACACTGGCCACAACCATCACAACGAGTCATATATACAAAAGTTGGCATATTATTGCTCTCTCTTTTAAGTTAATTAGTTAAATAAACGTTAGAAATAAAAATAAACGTTAGTAATGGTTTGGAGACTCACGCTTGATACCAAGCCCCATATTGACTGGGTTCTTGCCCATGTATTCTGGGATATCAGGAAATTCTTTCTGTACAGCAGGATCTGTTAGATCGAAATCAGCGGGTAGATTTTCTCTTGAACCATCTGCTCTAGTTATACGCTTCTGATAAGCAGCAGCAGGTTTAAAGAACATGTGGGCAAACTTAGACCACATAACCGTGCTGAACAAAATTGTGCTAGCCAGGATGAACAGAGCAAAGAACAACATGTTTAGTGTGCCGCCACCCATCGTCGCAGACCACAACAATCCGAAAGTCGCCATCATCAGTAATGAGAGGATGAATATGTCTGCCTGACGCAAGTCGTACCATTTAACAGCTTCGGCTGAAACATCGACTCTGATAGAGAACCAGAACCAGTAACCACCGATACAAAGAGAAATTGCACCAAGATGCCAAAGCGTTGAAACGATTGGCGCCTGCTCAGTAGGATATCCAAAAATTAAAATTGCAGTCGTTGCAACAAAAATAATGAAACCGTACATGGTAAACAGATGAGAAATACGACGACGTGTGTTCTGGAACTCTGAAGAAGTCAGCACTTCACTGGTTAAAGTAGATACCGCCATTGATACTTTCTCGCCGCCAGCGATAGTACGTTTAGCGTCTTTCTCTGCTTTTTTTGCATTCGCAAAAAAGTACTCTGCACTTTTCTTGTGAAGCATGTCTAACACTGTGCCGCCTATTACAAGGATAAACATCAAGACGACGTAAGCTTGCATTGCAGATTCTGGGATGCTCGCTGAAAGCTCAGCGAAAGGGTTGTTGGTAAACATTACTTCAGACTCCTCAGTAATTATTATTGGTATTTAAAACGGAGCGAATTCTAAAGGATAATTCTCTATATAGCTATCAAAATAACGCTCAGCAATGTATGAATATGTTTACCGTGGCATAAATAAATTTTATACCAAGTATTAATTTTCTTAATGACAACTATTCTCATTAGTTCAAGATGCCCGAAAACCTCTGTTTTAACTGTTAAAATAGAAAACGTATTTAATAATCAAAAGTGAAGACTGCCTACTACCACTGAGAATCACTTTAACTGATGATAATCAGTTTATAATAAAAAAATAAGTAGTTATCTGGACAGCATAGTGATTAAATAATACTTTAGAAAACTGAAGATCACTCCCTGCAAACCTGCACAAATCAATGAGAGCTAGCACAGATGGAATCAAATAATATAAAAAAAGCTGGACTTAAAATTACTCATCCACGGATGAAGATTCTGGAATTTCTGGAAACATCAAAAACACGCCACCATAGCGCAGAGAATGTTTACCGGTCTTTGATGGACGATGGTGAAGAAATCGGTCTGGCAACGGTATATCGTGTGCTGGCACAATTTGTTACGGCTGGCTTAGTTGAAAAGCACCATTTTGAAAGTGGCCAGGCTGTTTTTGAATTATCTGAAAAATCGCATCACGACCACATTGTTTGCATCACATGTGGAAAAGTTGAAGAATTTTTTGATGAAACGATCGAGAATAGACAAAAACAAGTCGCGATCGAAAAAGGTTTTGAAGTTACCGATCATAGCCTGACACTTTACGGTAAATGTTCTGACTGTAGATAAATAAAGCAATGTGTTGGGATTCGCCCATCTGTGTTGGGATTCGCCCATCATTGAGCGTAAAAAACGCCCAACTACATAAGTATATGGTTATATGGATCTTCTCTAATACATATAAAATGGATTAACTGTGTGAAATAACACAATTATTACTTATCTCCTCTTGTAAATACTACCTATAAAACTTATGATACGCGCCGTCCTTCTAGGCTTATTATTAGCTACGGCAGTTAGGTTAGGGTCGTACGTTAAGAGCTCTAAAAAGTAAAAAAATTCAAAACTACTATAAAAATTAGTCAGGAGTAAACATGAATGTAGCAATCCGTGTTGCCAGCTTTATAGGTCTAATGCTTGTTAGCATGCAGACATGGGCTGCGTATCAGCTGGACCTTCGTCCAGGAGTCACTAGAGTCAGTCAGGGTGCATATGACATTCACACTTTGGTTATGTGGATCTGTGTCGGTATCGGTATTATCGTTTTTGGTGCTATGATTTACTCAATTATTATGCACCGTAAATCACGGGGTTATAAGGCCGCTAAATTTGACGATAACCTAACCGTTGAGATTGTATGGACAGTTATCCCGTTCATTATTTTGGCGTTCATGGCCGTACCTGCAACCAAAGTGCTGCTGGACATGGAAGATGTATCAAATTCTGATATCTCAATCAAAGTGACGGGCTACCAATGGAAGTGGAAATACGACTATCTCGGTGAAGATATTAGTTTTTTTAGTAACCTTTCTACACCGATTGAAGAAATTAAAAACAAAGCGACTAAAAATCCCAATTATCTGCTAGAAGTTGATAATCACGTAGTTGTTCCAGTTAATAAAAAAATACGTTTATTGTTTACTTCAGCTGATGTTATTCATGCCTGGTGGATTCCGGATTTTGCAGTGAAAAAAGACGCGATACCCGGCTACATTAACGAGAGCTGGTTTAAAACGGATAAAATTGGCACCTACCGTGGTCAGTGTGCAGAATTATGTGGCACAAATCACGGTTTCATGCCGATTGTTGTTGATGTTGTATCTGAGGAAGATTACGCGATATGGATTGACAGTAAGAAGGAATCTGCTGCTGTTGCTGAGGAAAGCGCAAATAAAACATGGACCAAAGATGAACTAATGAATCACGGTAAATTGGTTTATGTAAAAAACTGTATGGCCTGTCATCTGGCTGAAGGTCAAGGTATTCCTAATGTGTTCCCTGGATTGCTTGGTACGCCTATTATAAAGGGCGATGTGGCTAAACACATTGATGTGGTTATAAATGGTGTATCAGGTACAGCGATGCAGGCATTTGGTCCACAACTTAACGATGCTGACCTGGCCGCATTAATTACCTATGAGCGAAATGCCTGGGGTAATGATACCGGCGACATCGTACAACCTGCTGACATAAAAGCGGTACGGTAAAGAAACTAAACGTTAATAACATAAATTTACTATATAATTAAATACGTAAGATACAAGAGGCATTTATGAGCGCTGTTATCGAGGAACATCATGACGACCATCATGACCACAAACCAACTGGCATAGGTCGTTGGTTATTTAGTACTAACCATAAGGACATTGGTACCATGTACCTGTGGTTCAGTTTCACTATGTTATTTATCGGTGGTTCACTAGCACTGGTTATCCGTGCTGAATTATTCCAACCGGGCTTACAGTTTGTCGAACCGGAATTTTTCAATCAGCTGACTACCCTGCACGGCCTTATTATGGTGTTCGGTGTCATTATGCCGGGATTCGTTGGTCTTGCTAACTGGATGATTCCGCTAATGATCGGTGCGCCTGACATGGCACTGCCACGAATGAATAACTGGAGCTTCTGGTTACTACCAGCCGCTTTTGGTATTTTGATTGCAAGTCTAATCATGAGTATTATGGGTATGGGTTCAGCGCCAAACTTTGGCTGGACCTTCTACGCACCACTTTCGACGACCTATGGCCCAGACAGTACTGACTGGTTTATCTTCTCAGTTCATTTGATGGGTATCTCATCAATTATGGGCGCAATTAATATCATTGCGACCATCATCAACATGCGTGCACCTGGCATGACCTATATGAAGATGCCGATCTTTGTCTGGACATGGTTTATTACTGCCTACTTACTGATTGCAGTTATGCCTATTCTTGCTGGCGTAGTTACCATGATGCTGACAGACCGTAACTTCGGCACTAGTTTCTTTGATGCAGCCGGTGGCGGTGACCCTGTATTGTTCCAGCATATATTTTGGTTCTTTGGCCATCCCGAAGTGTACATTATGATTCTGCCCTCATTTGGCATTATCTCTCAGATTGTTCCTACGTTTTCACGTAAGAAGATTTTCGGCTACTCGTCAATGGTATATGCGACCTCATCAATCGCATTCCTGTCGTTCATCGTTTGGGCGCATCACATGTTTACAACTGGTATGCCAGTTGCAACAGAGTTGTTCTTCATGTATGCAACAATGCTGATTGCGGTGCCAACCGGTGTAAAAGTCTTTAACTGGGTAAGCACCATGTGGCAGGGTTCAATGACCTTTGAAACACCGATGTTGTTTGCTATCTCGTTTATCTTCCTGTTCACCATCGGTGGTTTTACCGGTTTGATGCTGAGTATTGTTCCAGCTGACTTCCAGTACCATGACACCTACTTCGTGGTAGCGCATTTCCACTACGTATTAGTCACCGGTGCGTTGTTTGGTATTTTCGCTGCAATCTATTACTGGATCCCTAAATGGACAGGTAATATGTATGACGAAAGCCTGGGTAAATGGCATTTCTGGGTTTCAACGATCTCAGTGAACGTACTATTCTTCCCCATGCACTTTGTTGGTCTGGCAGGTATGCCTCGTCGTATTCCTGACTACAACATGCAATTTACAGAATTTAATCAAATTGCGTCAATTGGTGCCTTTGTCTTTGGTTTTGCACAGTTGATATTACTGTACAACGTCATTAAGACTATACGTGGTAAGAGTACAGAAAAAGCAACTGACCAGGTTTGGGAAGGTGCTGAAGGCTTAGAATGGACAATACCATCACCTGCGCCATTCCATAGCTTTACTACGCCACCGACTGTAAAGTAGGTACGTTAAAATAACAGTCATCGTAATGCAGGCTTGCGATAACGATAATTTTAAGTGTAATTTATGAGGTGTAAGTAGAACATGAGCGAAATGAAGAAAGACGATAAAAAGATTGTAAAAAACTTGTTGTTTGTAACATTCGGTATGTTCTGCTTTGGTTTTGCTTTGGTTCCTTTGTATGATGTATTTTGTGAATACACCGGGCTAAATGGTAAAACAGGTGATCAATATGTCGCTGAAGAAGTGATGCAGATTGATACCAGTAGGAAAATAAAAGTTGAGTTTCTGGCAAATACTGGCGGTGAGATGCCCTGGGAATTTAAAGCATTAACATACTCTGTTAACGTTCACCCGGGCGAAGCCACCAAAGTTGATTACATTGTCAAAAATAAAACAGACCGAGATATCATCGGTAGAGCGACACCCAGTGTTTCACCGGGAATAGCTGCTGGCTATTTTCAAAAAACAGAATGCTTCTGTTTTACTGAACAGCTACTAAAAGCCGGCGAAGAAAAAATAATGCCAGTGGTATTTATTGTTGATCCAGCCATCGATAAGGATATCAATGTAATCTCACTGTCATATACTTTTTTTATACAACCAGGATCAGAGGACGTAACAGCATCGCTTAATTAGTTTATTTAACTACAATACTATTTAAGCTTTATTTTTACTAACCTTTGGCACAACATTAAAAAATCAGGAAATAGAACTTATGTCATCAACAAACCATGATGTATATTTCATACCAGAACCAAGTAAATGGCCTATCGTCGGTACGATAGCGCTAACGACGACAGTTATTGGTTCAGTCACTTCAATTCACGCAGGTTCTATTAACCTGATATTGCCAGTAGGCTTTTTAATGATTGCTTATCTATTCTTCGGATGGTTTGGCGCAGTGATTAAAGAATCAATGTCTGACTGCTACAACCCTCAGGTCGATAAATCTTTCCGTATTGGCATGTTGTGGTTCATCTTCTCTGAAGTCATGTTTTTTGCGGCTTTCTTCGGCGCCCTCTTCTATGCGCGTGTCATTGCACTGGAATGGTTAGGTGGCGCAAGTAATAATGCCATGACACACGAATTACTGTGGCCGGGGTTTGATGCTGTCTGGCCAGTAATGACGAATCCGGATAACGTAAAATTTGTCGGCCCTAGTGAAATTATCCCAGCGTGGGGGTTACCTGCATGGAATACTGCAATTTTGTTAGCTTCTTCCGTTACCCTTACGTTTGCGCATCACGCATTACGAGCTGGCAACAGAAAATTATTAATTCGCTGGTTAGCGGCAACAGTTATTTTAGGTTGTATTTTCCTTGTCTTACAAGTTGAGGAATATATTTACGCTTACAGTGAATTAAATTTAACCATGGAGTCAGGTATTTATGGCAGTACTTTTTTTATGCTTACTGGCTTTCATGGCTTCCACGTTACTATGGGAACAACCATGCTAGTGATTATGTTGATTCGTTCAATGAAAGGTCACTTCACCCCTGAGAAACATTTTGCTTTTGAAGCAGTTGCCTGGTATTGGCATTTTGTAGATGTAGTTTGGTTAGGTTTGTTTATCTTTGTTTACTGGGTGTAATAAATCGGACTGTAAAGAAAGGCACGTATTATAGCCTGAGTGAACATAAGCGTAACCTTAGAAAATTGTCGGGTTACGTCAATACAACCTACTTATCTAACAAATACAAACTAGGGACCAAGCAGGCCATGGGGCGTTATAAGCCCTGTGGCCTGCCCTATTAATAACAGCAAAAAAATAACTACAGACAAACCAATTCGCCAGCTTAATGACTTGAGCATTTTATCTGACGGATCCCCTTTAGCCATAGCAGCAAGTGCGCTACCAAGACTCACGATGACTAACGCCAGCAAGCTAAGAATTAAAATTTTGAATACCATAGGTCGACCCTGTTACTTTAATATTATGTTAAATGCTTCGCGCTAATTGCCTGATACGGAAAAATAATGTCCATTAACGCAATAAAACAGCTGCGGTTATTTTCGGTTAGCGTTGGTCCATATATATTTAATCCAGGATTATTCAGTAGCGTGGTTACAGCAGCACTGCTTTACACCATGTTTTCGCTTGCTCTCTGGCAGCTAGATCGTGCTGAATTTAAAGATACTTTACAGCAAAAAATAGTTGAACGTAAAAATTTAGTCCCTGTCAGTTTGAACACGGATTTAGATGTTTTACCCGTTACACTTGAAGATCGGCGTTATCGTCCTGCTAATCTAACCGGTAAATATGATGGCGCACATAGTTTTTTACTGGATAATAAAACATTTAATGGTCGCGTTGGTTATCATGTTTTTACGCCATTTAAAATGGGCAATGCAACAACCGTTTTAATTAATCGTGGCTTTGTTCCTCAAGGTGCAACAAGACTACAATTACCCGATATTATTTCTACAGAAGAAACATTAGAATTAGATGGTTTACTCGATATAGAACCGTCACGCGCATTAGTATTAGCGGAGAATGTACAAGACACAACACGATGGCCAGTGGTTTTACAGTATGTTGATTTGAATGAAATCAGTGAGCTTTTGGGGTATCCGCTGTATGATATGGTGCTTTGGCTCGACAAAGTCAAAACGGTAGACAGTAGCTTAGGTCATTTTGATTACGACCTTCCAGTATTAAATCTGAATTCTGCAAAAAATAACGGCTATGCGTTTCAGTGGTTTGCGATGACATTGGCGTTGTTTATTATTTACATCGTTGTAAATACAAAAAAAGTTAATTAATAATATTGTATCTCCGAAGATCTTTATCGTGGACGCATTTGATTAATTATAGATTCCCGATAAAAAATATCCGGGAATAAAATAAATTGCTAATACATCAATATTGCGAAGTGACATTAATATGAGTGAAATAGAAACACGACCTTCTAATAACGCCTTGGCAGGGAAAAAAAGAAATCCTTATGCGGTCTGGTATGTGGTTGCTGCATTTGTTACACCAGTCCTGCTGGCTTATGCTGTCTTCTTTATGGTTGAGATTAAATCCTTTACCAACTACGGTGAAATTCTTAATCCGATAGTACATATAAAAGATTTTAAATTAAAAGATGACTCTAACCTTTTAATTTCAAAAGAAAAATTGACCTATAAATGGCGTCTTATTTCATTTTTGTCAAAAGATTGCGACGACGCGTGTCAAGCACAACTTTATGATACGCGACAAATACATACTTCCTTAGGTAAAAGGAAGCATCGCGTATTACGAATGTTCATTCATCTCGAACCAGCTGATGACGCGCTCAAGCAATTAATTGAAAAAACACATCAAAATGTTATTCATGTAAACGGTAATGCAGAAGAGATTATCAACGCCATCGGAAATAGCGCGACAATAAGGAACAACGAAACGTATGTTATGGATCCGATGGGTAATGTCATGATGCGATTTACGCAAGATCAACCAAACAAGGTTTTTTTATACGATTTACGTAAATTACTAAAGGCATCTCAAATTGGATAACGCTCGTATCCCAAAAAAAAGCCTTAGCTATAAATTAAGTTTAATCGCCGTTACACTTGCACTGACTGTTGTCTTGTTGGGTGTATATACCCGATTGGTTGACGCAGGACTTGGTTGCCCTGACTGGCCAGGTTGCTATGGTTTTTTATCTGTTCCTGTTAAACAACACGATATTGACGCAGCATCACAGGCATTCCCGGATGCGCCCTTTGAAGCCAACAAAGCCTGGCCAGAAATGATTCATCGTTATTTTGCAGGTAGCTTAGGTTTGCTGGTTGCCGCTATTGCCATCCTCGCTATTATTAATCGTACTAAAAAAGAGCAACCTTTAGCCCTGCCATTAATATTACTCGGTCTTATTATCTTTCAGTCTGCTTTAGGAATGTGGACAGTAACAATGGGATTGCTACCAATTATTGTCATGGGGCATTTACTCGGTGGCTTCTTAACACTCGTCTTACTGTTTGTTCTTTTCTTAAATATACGGCACGGTAACTCTGTTGCCTGGGCAAATCCCATCAGATCGCTAGCTTTGGTCGCTATTTTTATTGTCTCCATACAAATAATGCTAGGTGGTTGGACAAGCGCAAACTACGCCGCAATTATTTGCACAGACTTCCCTACCTGTCAGGGTAAACTTATACCGCCGCTAGATTTTTCCGGTGCGTTTACCATTAGTACGGAAGGCGTTGATAATTATCTAGGTGGTCATCTCGATAACGCTGCACGGGTAACAATTCATTGGATGCATCGCGTTGGCGCATTAATAACAACAATCTATTTGTTATTTTTAATCTTCAGATTGTTTGTTTCGGGATGGAAAATGTTTGCTTACCTTATTTCGTTGCTGCTTATCACTCAAGTATTACTAGGTATTTCAAATGTCATTTTTTCTTTACCTTTAGCCGTCGCCGTTGCACATAATGGCGTGGCGGCTTTATTATTGATGACGATAGCAGCTCTAATACATTATACAGGTCTTCATCGTTCCTAGTGATACGAAGATAAATTAGAGTATAAAAATGAGTTCAGATACAAGCAAGTCAGCAACCAACAGCATGATTCCTGAAAAAGCGACATGGCGCGATTACTTCGCCTTATGCAAACCCAAAGTGGTCGCCCTGTTATTATTGACGTCGGTAGTTGGCGTGGTACTAGCAAGTCCACCAGGAGAAATCTCTTTATTTATTTTATTTTTTTCTACTTTAGGGATTGGTTTAGGTTCTGCGGCAGGTGCAGCAATCAATCAACTGGTCGAAAGAGAAAACGATGCAAAAATGCAGCGAACGGAAAATCGTCCTTTACCGCAAGGTCGCGTCAGCCAGCAAAATGCTTTTATCTTTGCGGTATTACTCGCAGCAGGTTCGGTATTTATTTTAACTGGGTTTATAAACGTACTCACCGCCCTACTTACCTTTGCCAGCATGATTGGTTATGCCGTGGTTTATACCATGTATCTAAAAAAGGCTACGCCGCAAAATATTGTTATTGGCGGTCTTGCTGGCGCGACACCACCCTTGCTGGGCTGGACATCAGTAACAGGCTCAATGGATCCGCATGGTATCTTACTGGTATTAATAATTTATACTTGGACACCACCGCATTTTTGGGCATTAGCAATTCATCGACGAGATGATTACGCTAAAGTAAATCTGCCTATGCTGCCTGTAACGCACGGTATTGAATTCACCAAATATTCAATACTGGGTTATACCATTTTAATGTTTATCGTTACACTACTGCCCTACCTTGCGTATATGCGTGGTGAAATTTATTTAATAGCCGCTGTTTTACTCGGATTTTATTTCTTTTATAAAGTATTTATGTTGATGTTTGGTAATAAAAAAAATGCAGCGATTTCAACATTTGTGTACTCGATAAACTACCTCATGTTATTATTCCTTGCGATGGTACTAGATCATTATTTCGCCGCTTCTGTTAGCCAGTATCTGTGCGAGAGCTACCAGTTTAAGTGCCAATAATAAATTTTTTATTAACCCTAATTTTTAATAATGAAATCAAATAGTCTTATTATCATTGCTTCTGCCATCGTCGCTTTATCGGCTGGTTTCTGGTTGTCTTCAGTACAAAAAGATACCGAAAATAAAATTAACGATTCACAACAAGCTAAATTAGATGAGGCCAGAAAAAACTTCTCGCCGATACAAGGCAGCTTAGTAACACCCGCACGTAAAATACACGTACCAGCATTAATAAAAGACAATGGCGAAACATTTACTATTGATGATCTAACCGGCGACTGGCACTTACTCTTTTTTGGTTTTACCCATTGCCCTGATATTTGCCCAATAACAATGGGCGCTACCGCACAAGCGAAAAAATTAGCAGAAACAGCAAACAAACCATTCCCACAGGTTATCTTTGTTTCAGTTGATCCAGAACGTGATACACCAGAAATGATTGGTGAATATGTTCGTTATTTTGATGAGGACTTTACCGCTATCACGGGTGAAAAAGATTTAATTAAAGCACTGACATTACAGATGAGCGTCGTGTATATGCAAACGCCTGTAGAAGACGGTAATGCCGATTCAGGCTATTTAATTGATCACAGCTCCGCACTTCTACTATTAAACCCAGAAGGAAAATTGGTTGCTTTTCTTAACCCGCC
>CAZCOZ010000072.1:0-11283 GCA_964500555.1 uncultured Thiotrichaceae bacterium
TTGGGTGCAAGTGAATGATTCACCCATTCAGCACCATCTCGATAAACATCGAACAGGGTGCCAAAGGGGCGGGTATCGCGTTGTCCCTTTGCGCGTTGGTAAACAAGTGAGCGAAACTCACGGCTGATCGGCAGACCATTGGTATCTGATTCGACAAAGTACTGTTGAATTTCAGGACGGATAGATTCGAATAAATAACGAAGGCGTCCAATAACAGGATAGATTCGTAATATCGTGTGTTTGCGTTGTATCAGATCGTATAGTCCAAGACAAATTAAAGGTAGTATGATGACGAATAGCCAGTAGGCGTTGTGCCAGAATCGTGCCAATACAAGCGTGGCAAGAGGAATGATGATTGAAAGTATAATGAACTGTGTACGTACAAGCATAATAAATAACCTCAGGTTAAAAATACGTTGGTCACACGAATAAGTAACGATACTCTACTTTTAACTAATTTTAAATGCTAATGTTGTAAGGTTAATAAAGACTTCATCGGTTTTTTCTGTAGTGAAATTGTTGAGGTTTCGGAGGAAATTATGCCGGATTGTTGTTCACCTACGCATACGATTGATAGCGCATCGAAGAGACATTGTTGTCCTGTAAATGGCAATGAGTATAAATATGTTTCACTAACAACTGTTCTTCATAATGTTGCTGAGCCATGGCGGTTGCACACTGAAAATAAAAGTTATTATTTTTGTGATGACCCTAAGTGCGACGTTGTTTATTTTGGACAGGATGATTCAGTTATAACCACATCAGTATTGCGCACACCCGTTGGTATAAAACAGAAATCTAATAATGCGACATTATGTTATTGTTTTGGTATCACGCTTGATGCATTTTTTGCTGACCCAAAACTTAAAGCGTTTGTGGCTAAAAAAACAAAAGAAAAGCAATGTGCCTGTGATATTCGAAATCCATCGGGTCGATGCTGTTTAAAAGAATTTCCGAAATTATAAGTAATGCACAAATTAAGGGGCCGCGTATTTATATAGCAGTATTATGCTAATTGATAACGTTTGTCGAATGGAATGACGATGCCTTCATCGTCAAAGGCTTCTTTAATGCGCATTCTTAATTCGCGTTCAACATCTTCATGGCAGCCCGGATTCACTTTTGTAACAGTGCGAATTAGAAGCTCTGGACCATTAAAATCTTCGATACCTTCAATTCTTGTTTGTTCCAGAACATTCGTGTTGTCGTGTTTGATTTCATCGCCAATTTTATTTAATACGGCATAGACTTTTTTTATATCGGACTCATGATCAACACCGACTGTTACCACCGCATTGGTAAAGTTGCGTGAATAAGTTACAACATCATTTAAGTCGCCATTTCGTAGAATGAATAATTGTCCGTCTCTACCGCGGACTCTTGTTGTTCTTAAACCAATAGACTCCACTGTACCAATGGAATCCTGTACTTTTATATAGTCACCTACACGCAATGTATTTTCAAATATTATAAAAAATCCCGACACCAGGTCATTAACTAATGATTGTGCACCTAGTCCAATCACCATGCCAAGTATGCCTGCACCTGCGAGTAAGGGAATAGGGTCAAAACCAAGTCCACGTAAAACCATAACAAAGACAATGAAGTAAACGGCACCTGCCAGGATGTTTTTAATTAGCGGTAATATTGTTGCATTGCGTTGTTTTATTTCTTCATTATCTTCGTCTGGATTATTTGTTCGATCTAATAATAAATTTATTACCTCAATGATTGCTCGCGCTATAAAGAAGAGGCCGATGCCCTGGATTATTCCTGGGCCATGTTCAGCAAGATGAGAAATGAATTCGAGTTGTGAAAGAACCAGTGTTGCAACTACTGCATATAGTATATATTCAAGCGTGCGTCTAAGTAGTGGTACCAGGTGTTTAAGGCGGTCGTAAAAATGCAGCTGATCATTTGATTCAGCGTATTTTTTGCTGATACCATCAAGTGTGTCGACAATAACTGACATTACATTTACCAGTAACAGACCGATTGAAATAATTAAATAGACTCGTAGTGCAATAAGAATGTATTCGCTAATGACCGTTGGAAGTTCAAAGAGAAGAGTAGCTGCATAAAAAACAAGTAACCAGACAATCACTTTTTGAATGGAGTTTAGGCGTTTAAAAAAGAATTCTACACTGTCATCATTGTCTTCAATTTGATCAAAATTTACTGCTTTATCGGAAATGAAATTGATTGCTCGATTGTTAAATCGAATAAAATAACGAGCTGCAATAACAAGGCCGATAACTTTTATGAGGTTTATACCTAAGTTTTTCCAGAATTCAGGCGGTATTTTTTGTAGTAAGTCGACGGTAAAGGTTTTCAAGTCGTTACCGAGATACCACTGATAACCGTTGATACCGATGACAAATAGAAGTGAAACGAGTAATAACAGTTTGAAGATGAATCGAAATAATTTGCAAAAATCTATAATTCTTTTTTTATATTGAGAAAAAGAAGGGGAGGTTTGAATTCTATTCTGAATGAATCGGATGCCAAAACTTATTATGAAATAGAGTGTGATAAGAGCGAAAAACTCTATTCCAATGATGACAATGTTTTGTAGTTCCGGGTTAGCAAGATCGATTTTTTTTAGCCATTCCATAATCTATTTATTCTCTTTTGTAGAAAGTCGGTGTTTTAAGTTTTTAATCATTGCGTTTTAAAGTTGATATTTTATATCAATATCATTCGATATTGGTAAAAGCATTGCTGCGTACTTGCTGCTTTTGCATGGATAGAGTAGATTGCTCGATCGTTAATTGTTTTATAAAGGGTTAAGTCACCAATGCCTGATTGGAAAAGTATGTTGGATATTGCCGTTTCCGGTAATGTTTCTGACGATCAGCTTTCACCTTATATAAAGTTTCTGTCGTTGCCGATGATTAGTCACTGGCAGGATGAAACTATTATTATTGACTGGCAGGCGTCTAGCGACTCACATCAGGGTAGTGGCATGGTGTTCGGTGGTTATATTTCTGCATTGGCTGATTATGCTGCGGGCTCTGCGATGTTAACGATTCTTGAAAATACAGATATTTTTTTTACCAAAAAATTAGAAATAGAATATAAACGACCAATTCGTGCCGAAAAAATCACGATTAAGGCAGAGGTGATTGATCGCCAGGGTATAAATGTAACAGTTCGCGTTAGTTTTATTAATGAAAAAGAATTTGTGCATGCCGTCGCGTATGCATATCAAACAATTTTTAGTAAGTGATTCTCTTATATTGTTTTTTTCAAACATAGACAGCTGAAATCCCTTTGTTAAATTGGCAATAACTTGTTTTTAAGTTTGCTAATTAAATCGGGAATCAGAATGATTGATGCAAGTATTTTTAGTGGTGTGCCAGAAACGTTATTAATGCCATTGTTCTACCGTGCAAAAGAAACGCAAGGTAAATACTCACTTATTCGAGATGAGAAAGCGATAGAAATTATAAGCTCTATTAAATACGATTTTTCGAAATGCAATAAATGGATGACTCAGTCCTGCGTTTTGAACGGCCAGAGTTATTTAATCCCCTGGCTGCCGACTTTTTAGCCTCTTAATACCCTAATTTGGTTCAAGTCTTAATTGATAAATCCTTGCGCTAAAGCCCTTTTATTTAGCTTTCTATTTTAAAAATATAAGGTGTTATTTAGACCTTGAAAAATGAGGTCGCTATCCTTTTTATTTATAAAAATAGCTTATATAAACTATAAATAGGTGGTTGAAGTGATGCTAATTTTAAATAGTAGACTTTAGTACATGTTTGTTTTTCTTATATAATTCAATTATTTATATCTGTCATTGATTTTTATCATGAAACTGCAACAGTTTGTATATTATCTCCTATATTTATCTGATATAAATGCCATTAAGAGTTTGATTAGTGTTTTCAAAGATAAAAATAAAATGATTGATTTTGAATAAGTCTAAAGCTTGTATTTGTACCCAGCACTTAATCTAAGTTACTTATAAATGAAAGCAATAAGAAATGTAGCGTTTTTGCGCTAGGTAGTGATCGTGTTTATTGTTGTGTAACGATGTCGCTAGAATTAATGGACTAGATTAATGGATCAGGATTAATGGATTAGAAGCAATGTTGTAGACGTAGTAATAAATACCCCTGTGCGAAGTCAGATCGAGGCAGAAGTAGATGTATATTTTTGATACAAATAATGCGAACGATGGTTCTTATATAGATCGCTCAACCAGCGATTATTCGAAAACAGGTAAAGCCAGGAACGAGCATCGTTCTATTCTCAAAGGGCCTGAATTTAATTTCCCCAACAATTATCCTAAAACGTTAAGTCGTGCACTATTGCAAGCGGCAGAGACTTCACAATCTATTGTTTTCCTCGATGATAGAGGAGAAGAAAAATCGGTTACTTATAAACAGCTAAAAGAAAATGCTGAACAAGTGCTGGCGTCGTTTCAAAAAATGGGGATTAAACCAGGCCGAGCAGTGGTATTGCAACTAGATGGTCTGGAAGAATTTTTGACTTCATTTTGGGCGTGTGTGCTGGGTGGTTTAGTGCCTGTACCCGTGTTGCCATTTCGTAATGCAAATATAGAAGACGGTAGTTTTCGTAAATTACAAACTATTGTTGCTGAACTAGATCATCCATTTATTTTGATGGCGGATCATAATGCAGAGCTGATTGATAAAGCACAACAGGAAGAGTGGAAAAAGAGTGTTGTGAGTAACACTCTTTTTAGTAATGCGACTATTACAACTTATAGTGAAATACAAAAATGTGATCAAGATGCAATAATTTATGCTTCGAAAACAGATGACATTGCGTTTCTGCAATACACCTCAGGTAGTACCAGTTTTCCTAAAGGTACACAAATAACGAATGCGAATGTTTTGGCTACTGTGCAGAGTATGATTATTGCATTAGAGGTAGATCAATCATCCGTCATGTTGAACTGGATGCCGTATTACCATGACATGGGAATTATTGCTGGTCATATCATGGCTGTAGTGAGTTGTTGTAAAGTTATCGCCATGCGCCCATTTACTTTTGTGCGCCGTCCAATCTGGTGGCTAGAAAAAATTGCCGAACATAGAGTGACGATTACGTTCTCGCCTAACTTCGGTTTAAAACGCATACTGGAAAAATGCAATGCAAAACAACTCACACATCTTGATCTTAGTTGTTTAAAAGTTATTTTAAACGGCGCTGAACCCATTTCCATTCAAACCAGTCAACGGTTTGTTGATTTTTTACATACGCACTGTGCAATGCCTAAAGAATGTTTAACGGCGGGTTATGGTATGGCGGAAGCAAGCCTTGCAGTTAGCATTGCACCATTAAATGAAGTGATGCGCACGCATGTACTTAATCGTGGAAAAATAGGCTGTGGCGATAAAGTCGAGCATGTCCATGCGGAAGATGATAATGCCAGTTTGTTTGCAGATGAAGGGCCTGCTGTTGCTGGCATGGAAATTCGTATTGTTGATGAGGAAGGTGAAGTTTTACCGCTGGATACAGTTGGCCATGTTGAGATAAAGGGTAAAAGTGTAACGGCAGGTTATTTTTCAAATGACCTGGCGAATAAAAATTCGTTTAATGGTAAGTGGTTTAGAACGGGCGATTTAGGTTTTATTTATGATGGTCGTTTCATTATTACCGGTCGTGTAAAAGATGTTATTTTTGTTAACGGGCAAAACTTTTATTCACATGATTTCGAACATTCCTGTGAAGAAATTGATGGTTTAGAACGGCTAGTTGTACTAGGTTATTTTGACCATGAACGTAACGAAGAAGATTTAATAGCATTTGTTGTGTGTAATTCTAAATACACAGGTGCGCGTGAAAAAACAGGCATATTACGCGCAACACAAATGCGTATTAATCAGTGTTTTGATGTCACCCCAACCATGTTCGTTATGCTTAAGTCCAGTGGTGAGATTCCAAAAACCACCAGTGGCAAAATTATGCGCCACAAGTTACTGGAAAATTATATCGAGGGTGATTTTTCAAACCAGTGTATTCATATTTCTGAGTTGCTGGAAATCGTACCAGATTTAAGTCGAGAGCCTGAATCAGGTAAGCATGTAACGATTGCGGAATTTGAATTATTGATTCGTAGTTGGTGGTCTGAAGTATTGGGTATTTCTGAAAATGCGATTGGCGATCACGATCCTTTCTATTCGCTCGGTGGGACATCAATTAAAGCCATTGAAGTATTAGCGCTTGCTGAAGATTCTGTTGACTGTGTGATTACGCATGACATGTTTAAAGAGCACGACACGATTCATGGTTTGGCCAGCTTTATTGTTCGAGAAAATGTGACTGTTCGTTGTAAAACAAATAAATTAGTTAAGCTAGCGCCGTACCGCGAAGATAAACGTAAGTTTGATATTGCAACTGAGCAAGTGAAGCTAGATGTGGATATTGATGTTGATGACGCGTCAGCGACGGTAAGTTATATCACGCCTGATGTTGGTGAAGACGATATCGCGATTATTGGTATGGGGTGTGTGTTCCCGCATGCGGACAATATTGAAGAGTTTTGGCAAGTTTTAAAACAGGGTAAAGACTGTATATCCGAATTCCCTAGTGATCGGTGCAATATCAATGAGTTTTATTCTGAAACCAGTGATGCAGAAAATACCACGGTAAGTAAGTGGGGCAGCTTTATTGAAAACCATCACTTCGATCCAAAATTTTTCAGCATTAATGAAAATGAAGCTTTAACCATGGATCCGCATCAGCGTGTTTTTCTAAATGCTGCATGGCAAGCGGTGCAGGATAGTGGTTTGACTAATATCAATGGCACAAACATGGGTGTGTTTGTCGGTGCCAGTGGTACCGGTTTTTATCAACAGCGTGAAAAATCTTTATTAACACCTTCTACTTTAACAGGCGCACTTGCTAATCTTGCTGCCGCACGCGTATCCAATGCATTTAATTTAAAAGGCCCATCGTTATCGGTTGATACGGCTTGTTCGTCGTCATTAGTCTCGGTGGATTTAGCGGTGAAAAGCATATTAAACGGTGAGTCAGACACGGCTATTGCGGGTGGCGTACAGGTTATTGAAAGCATCGTGATGTATCTTATGTTTTCACGTGCGGGTATTTTATCGCCAGAGGGTAAATGTTTTACTTTTGATAGTAAGGCAAATGGTTTTGTGCCGGGAGAAGGTGCGGGCGCTGTTATTTTGAAACGCTATAGTGAAGCGATAAGCGATGGTGATCGTGTTTACGCTGTTATTAAAGGCAGCGCGACAAATAATGACGGTGCTTCTTTAGGTATTATGTCGCCGAATCCTGAAGGTCAGGAAAATATAATTCGTACTGCGCTAAAACAATCAAAAGTTAATCCTGCAGATATTGGTTATGTGGAAGCGCATGGCACGGGTACAAATGTGGGTGACTTAATTGAAGTGCGAAGTTTGTCTCTGGCTTTTAATGAAAAAAATGAAGTGGCAAAACAAAGTTGTGCGATTGGTTCAGTAAAAACCAATATGGGGCATCAGTTAGCTGCAGCGGGTATTGCTGGTTTAATGAAAGCAGCATTAACGGTTTATCATAAAGAGATTCCAGCAAGTTTAAATTGTGATAGTGAACGTAAAGAACTGAAATTTAAAGATACGCCGTTTTATGTTAATCATAAAACAAAGCCCTGGCCAGAAAATGGTAAGCGACGTTTGGCGGCAGTCAATTCATTTGGTTTTGGTGGTACCAATGCGCATGTTATTTTAAGTAATGCCTACCATACTGATATTCAGTATCCAACCGTCACGAATGATGATGAACCATTGGTTTATTGTTTGAGTGCAAAAACGGAATTATCACTAGATGTTTCAAAAGATGTATTTACAAGTCATGTAGTTAAAACAACGAATAAAGCAAAAGATGTCGCTCACACTTATTCTGCAAGACGAGATCATTACCGGCAGAATCGGCTGGCAATTGTTGCTAACTCTTTACAGGATGCAGCGGCAGTTGCGCGTGGTGAAAAAGTTAAATATGCATCGATTATAGAACGAAAAAATATGTCGCCTGCGCGTAGCCGTGTGGCGTGGATGTTTAGTGGGCAGGGTTCGCAACATCCAGCAATGGCAAAAACATTATATAAAAATGAGCCCGTGTTTAAAAATATTATTGATCGAGCTGATGAAGTTGCATCACCACCAATGGGTGTGTCATTACGTGACTTACTATTGTCATCAACCAGTTTAAAAGAAGTGAGTGCGACTGAGTTAACGCAGCCTCTGGTTTTTACCATGGATTATGCTCTGGCTTGTTTATGGAAAAGCTGGGGTATTAAGCCAGACTTTATGATGGGGCATAGTATTGGTGAATATGTTGCAGCTTGTTTAGCTGAAGTATTTACTTTTGAAGATGCGTTAAAAGTAGTAATAAAGCGGGGAGAGTTAATGGCGGCGATGCCTTCAGGTTGTGGCATGACAGCAATCTTGTTGTCTGCTAATGATACGATGAAGACACTCGATGCATTGAACTTGCCATTGGATGTGGCGGCTTTTAATGGTCCAACAAGTACTGTGGTTTCAGGTGAATTGTCCGTTTTGGAGAAATTACATAAAAAACTAGATGAGCAAAAATCTGTTTATCAGCCGCTCTCAGTTTCTCATGCTTTTCACTCCAGACATATGGAGCCTATGCTGGATGAATTTAGAAAATATTTATCAACAGTAATGATGCGTATGCCAACGATGCCAATCGTGTCTAATGTTACCGGTGAGTTGATTGAAACGGGTGATATTGATTCTGATTACTGGACGAATTACTGGGTTAATCATATTCGTCAACCAGTGCAATTTCATAAAGGCATAGAATTCTTAATTGAAGAGCGTACAAAAGTATTTATTGAAGTTGGTGCGCAGGAACATTTAGCGGGTTTGGCAAGGCGTATTGTTAATACGGAAAAAGTATTGGTAGTAACAAGTTTGCCGAAAGTGTCTGGTGATATTAACGAGGCACGAGAGGCTAATCACATTGCAAAAACAAAAGCGCAGCTATATACCTTTGGTGTTGATATTGATTGGGCGAAGTATTATGCATTACACGGTGATCGTCGTTTATTGTCTGCGAAGCCAGGCGATAAAGTTGAACGTCGAGTGACAAAAAATGCAGCAGTAGGTAGTGTGAAGATGGTAAGCGTACCGACGTATTCGTTAGAGCGTCGCAGTATGTTCCGCCTAGTGGGTGGCGAAAATTATCCATTTAAACATTTATTCAATAAAGTGGCTGAGGCACAATTTTCTTATGTGCCTGATGCGGACTGTGTTCTATTTAAAGACCATGTCGTGTATAACATGCCGATGTTATCGGGTGCGGGGCAATGTGATCTGATTAGTCATCTATATGCTCAAAGTTATAAGTTACCGCCTAAGAGCTTGCGTAACTTATCCTTCCATCAGCCATGGTTAGAAAAATCACAATTATCTATTGCGTTTAAAGGCGAAGAAGAAAAAGAATTTTCTGTGACAGATGCACGTGGAAATGTTGTGTTCAAAGGATTTGCCGATGCGCTGACGAAACAAGAAGTCGAACCATCTGTTTTAATTGAGACTATTGAAAAACAACTACCTCATCATTATTCACAAACTGAGGTGTATGACATTTTTCGTTCATGCGGTGTTGAGTACGGGCCATTCCATCGCAGCATCGTTGATTTAAAAGCATCTTCTACAGAAGCGTTGGCAAGATTAAAACCTGCAACGGGTAATGCAGCGAGTTGGCAGCATGGACATTATCTGCATCCCGGTATCCTGGATTGTGCCTTCCAGGCAGCTATTGGTATCTTAACGGTTCAGTTAGCTGAGTCAGGCAAGAATGATGAAATCCCCACGATGGTGCCATTAGGTATTGAATCAATAAATAATTACAAATGTTTGCAGGAAGCGGAATATTATTCGCATGTAGTATTGTGCAAAGACTCTAATAATGAAGCTGCTGATAATAAAGCAGGCAATGACATTATTAGCTGTGATGTTACGGTTTATGATTTAAAAGGTGAGCCTTGTGCAAGTATTAAAAAATTACAGTTAAAACGTTTGCCAGCGATAATGACTGCCGGAGCTGCCAGGAAAAAACCAGTGGCTGCAGTGAATCAACAGGCTGTCAATCAAAACGCGATCGATCACAAGCAGTCAGTTCATATTCCTGTACCAGAAGAAAGTACTGCAGCTGCAGAATTCTTTCAGTTCAAATTGCTTGAAACAGTATTGCCGCAAGGTCCGTTGTCAGAGAAAACATGTATTTTCTTTGGTTCAAGTGATGCCGTAGAGCAACAGTTTGCACCGGCGATGGCTGCCTTAGGTGTTAACGCAATATTAATTCCTTATGAGCGTTACAATAAAGTGGATGAAGCTGGCATGCTGGCTATTCTGGAAAAAATTGATACAGCAGATAGTATTGTTTATCTCGGCGATTATGACGTTAATGATGCTGAAGTTACTACAGGCAATGATGTTGCTGATATGGCAAACATGCGATGTTTGTTCAATTTATTAAAATCATTAAGTAAAGCTTCTCGTAAAAACAAAACATTCAAAAAAATCCAGCTTATTCGTGTTACACAAAACGCTCTTCCGTTAAACGGAGAAGATAATAGATTAGATATAAGGAAGTCTTTAGTTACTGGCTTCTTACGCTCAGCACGAATTGAATTTCCATTATTGAATGTTAGACAAGTCAGTTTCACTGAAATGAGTGAGAATGATGTTGCTAATAAGTTAGCTTATGAGCTTTCCAATATTAATCCAGCTCCTGAATGTTTATATAACGGCAATAAACGTTTTGATTATTCAGTGCAGCCAATTGATGTAAGTGATAAATATAAGCGCGAAGAGGTGTTTAACAAAGATAAAGTTTTCTGGATTATTGGTGGTACCAGTGGTGTAGGGCAATTACTTGCACATCATATCGCATCAAACTATCAGTCAAATTTAATCCTCAGTGGTTCTCGCCAGTTACCTGATCCCAGTGCGTATGATAAATATCTTTCCGATAATGTAGATGATTCGATTACGAATACGATTAAATCAATTCGTGAAATAGAAGCGCTAGGTTCAAAAGTAACTTATGTCAGCACGGATGTGCGAAGTGCTGATTCGCAACGTTTAAGTTTAGAGGCTATTCGTAAAGTCCATAAACGTATCGACGGGATTTATTTTTCTGCTTTGCAACTTGATGACAAAATGGTTCTGCAAAAAGAATGGACAGGCTATCGAAATATGATCGATATGCGTGTTAATGGTTTGCAGGAATTAATTAATCAGACGCAAAATGAGAAAATGGATTTCTTTA
>CAZCOZ010000073.1:0-11231 GCA_964500555.1 uncultured Thiotrichaceae bacterium
TGTATATATTAATTTATTAACAATAGCGTGGACGTGTATGAATGAATCAGGTTGGATACGACGAAATAGAATCAATCAGGGTTTAAAAGGTTATCAATTAGCGGAGCTACTTAAGGTGAGCGCAGCAAGGATTTCTGTATTAGAAAAAGATGAAACTCGCGGTGCGGTTACTTTGAAGATGATGAGTAAGGTGGCAAAGGCCATGGGTTGTCGGTTTGAATATCAAATCGTTCCTGATAGAGCGAATGCGACTGATGTCACTAATGCCGGAGAAAATACCAAGCCGCGTTACAGAGTGGTGGACAATAAAGTGGTCGTCGATAGCAAAAAGTGATTGTGAGGATATATAGTTTTAGACTTTAGTGCGGATGTTTAGGAGCAGTCTTTAAAAGCGAATTTCAGAAACAGAATACGATTTTTTCAGAAACAGAAAAAGGGATTCTATGTATAATTCAGCTTCATCGTCACGTGCTACAACCAGGCACCCTACAAAGCCGGAATTGTTTTGTCCCAGAATATTAAAAACTCTGTTTTTCAACACCGTATTTCATTATTAGCCACAGCTGATTTTGAAGAAGCGCTGGCCACGTCAAAAATAGGTTTGGAAAAAGAAAGTCTTAGAATGTCTCCAGAGGGTGGAATTTCGCAAACGTCTCATCCAAAGTCACTAGGTTCTGCGCTGACTAATCCGCAAATCACGACGGATTTTTCTGAAGCTTTAATGGAATTAATAACCCCGCCCTGTGATTCCATAACAGAAGTCATTCAAACACTCGATGATATTCAAAATTTCGTTTACCGACGTTTAGATAATGAAATACTTTGGAGTACGAGTATGCCTTGCGTGGTTGCTGACGAAACCAGTATTCCGCTAGGGCGCTATGGTTCATCAAATATTGCACAAATGAAAACCGTTTACCGTCGTGGTTTGGGTTTACGTTATGGTCGTGCTATGCAGGTGATTGCGGGGGTGCATTTTAATTATTCATTTTCAGATAAATTTTGGCAGCAATATCAAAAGGCATTGAATAATACCGATGACCCGAATTCCGAAAACTTGCAAGATTTTGTTTCTGAACATTACATGGGGCTGGTTAGAAATCTTTTACGCCACGGCTGGCTGGTTCCTTATCTATTCGGAGCGTCTCCCGCAATATGTAAATCATTTCTAAACGGTAAAGAAACGGAGTTGCATGAATTTTCAAAGGGCACTTATTATCAGCCTTACGCAACGTCATTACGTTTGGGTGATATTGGCTATCAAAATAATAAGGAAGATGCCATCGGTGTGAAAGCCTGTTATGACTCGGTTGATGCCTATGCAAAAAGTTTACTAGCAGCGATAAATACGAAGCACAGTGATTACGAAAAAATTGGTGTGAAAGTTGATGATAAATATTTGCAATTAAATGCCAATATCTTACAAATTGAAAATGAATATTACAGTTCTGTCCGACCAAAACAGATCGTACAAGGTAATGAAAAGCCATCTACTGCATTGAAAAAAAGAGGTGTTGCTTACATTGAATTACGTTCGCTTGATGTGAATGCGTTTGATCCGCATGGTATTAACTCTGAACAGTTGCACTTTCTTGAAGTTTTTATGCTGCATAGTTTATTGCAGGACAGTCCGCCGTTAAGTAAGAGTGAAATTATTTCTATCGATGAAAATTTATTAACAGTGGCGCATCAAGGTAGAAAACCGGGTTTAATGTTAAAGCGTGGTGATGAAGAAATTAGTTTTCAAACCTGGGCGAGTGAGCTATGTCATCAAATGAAAGATGTGGCAGACCTGCTTGATAATGCAAATTATTGTGAAAGTTACTTTTCCAGCGTGAAGTCACAAATTGCGACAGTGATGGATCCTGAATTAACACCGTCTGCAAGAATGTTGGCGCAAATGCGTGAGCATAAAGAAGAGTTCTTTCATTATGCAAAACGCATGTCTATACACCATTGTCATTATTATAAAAATCGGACGTTACCAGAAGGGAAGATGAAATTTTTTGAAGATATGGTTGTTGACTCGTTTAAAAAACAAAAGCAGATTGAAGACGAAGATACTGATAGTTTTAACGATTACCTGAAAAAATACTTCAGCGAAGATTGAAGTAAATAATACGGTAGAGAAATTAGTGAGGAAAAAGATTTATGTCATTTTTAGGTAAATTAATTGACGGTATTCCAATTATTCCATTGGCGGTTTTTGCTGTCTTTATGTCGATGGCACCGTTTACCCCGGAGCCACATCTACTCGAAAAATCAAGAATGCTGATGAATGGTGAGCTGACAAAAGGAATCGATATTTTTGATTTGTTCTGGCACAGTTTTGCTATTGTGCTGTTGGCGATTAAGTTATTGCGAAAACGATCGGCCAAAGAATAAAAATTCATAATGTAGGTCGGGTTAGCGTAACCCGACCTACGGAAATAATTTTATTTCCCACCACCTAAGCATTCAGGCGACTCAGGCGCTTTACCTTTTTTAAACCATTCTTCCATTGTCATGGTATGTAAAGCCAGCGCATGAATACCGCCTTCAGAGCGATCTTTTTTTAGCTCTTCTTCCAGTACTTTGTTTACCAGGCGGTGACGCGCAATCAGCATTTTCCCTGAGAAGTCGTCGCACACCACGACCACTTTGAAATGCGATTCCGAACCTTCGGGTACGTTATGCATAAAACTTTCATTGATCACTTCAAGATGTTCAGGCGAAAAAGCAGCGTTGAGTTTTTGGGTGATGGTTTCTTGTATAGTCATGGTGTTATTTTACCATAGTGTTTTATTATGATGCTGCCGAATGATCACCCCAATGATCATTTAGATACATTTCTAACGGTTTAAAATTTTTCTTGTAATGCATCTTGGGATGTTCTTCGATCCAGTAACCGAGGTAAACATAATCCAGTTGCTGGTTTTTTGCGTATTCTACTTGCTGCAATATGCAATAAGTGCCCAGACTGCGTTGTTTCATTTCAGGATCAAAAAAACTATATACAGCGGATAAGCCCTTGCTGACTATATCGGTCACTGCCACGGCGATTAGTTTTTGTTCGAGACGAAACTCTAAAAATTTCGTGTCACACCAGTCGTTATATAAAAACTGCTGAAAATCTTCTTTACTCGGATTTTCCATCGAGCCACCAGTATGACGTGAATTAATATAACGTTGGTAGAGTTCAAATACCTCATCATTGCATCCAGCTTCCGTGACAGTCATGCTGACACCTTTATTTACTCTTAGGCAACGTTTCTGTGAGCGACTGGTGACAGCCTGTTTGACAGGGATGCGGCAGGCGATGCATGCCTGACAATCATTGCAATGTGGCCGATAGCTATGTCCACCACTGCGTCGAAAACCGTGTTGAATTAGTTGATTGTATATGGGGGCGTTCAGCGGTATGTCTGGATCAGGGACTAAATTTCTACAGACCCTGTCGTCGTAGTAACCGCAGGGCGATTCTACTGTGATATAAAGTTGTAAATGACGAGAGCTCATAATACTAGCTTAATAATGTCAGTGCTAATGTCCAGCGTCAATGATAAATATCATGGCGTTATCTCTCTCGTATAAATGATACAATCGTCGGCTATTTTTAGCTTATATATTTAGTTTATAATCAAAGCAGTACATTTCAAAGCAGTATATTTTATGACCCATGATATAGCGCAGGCACGAGCCGCATTAATGAGAGAGCAGCGAATCGAACAGCTACATGCCGCATTAAAGCAACGTATTTTATTGCTCGATGGTGCGATGGGTACCATGATTCAACGTCATAAGCTTGATGAAGCGGCTTATCGAGGCGAGCGTTTTGCTGACTGGGCGAGTGATCTGAAGGGGAATAATGACTTGCTGGCGATCACCCAGCCAGAGATTATTCAGGGTATTCATGAAGATTATTTGAATGCCGGCGCGGATATTCTTGAAACCAATACCTTCAATGCCACCCGTGTCGCTATGGCTGATTACGGCATGGAAGATCTTAGTTACGAGATTAATCTCGAAGCCACAAAACTGGCACGCCAGGCCTGCGACAAAATTGGTACAGAAGATAAGCCGCGATATGTTGCCGGTGTTTTAGGTCCAACGAATCGTACCTGTTCGATTTCACCTGACGTTAACGATCCCAGTTTTCGTAACATTACTTTTGTTGAATTGTCTGATGCTTATGTTGAATCGACCCGTGCCTTAATCGAAGGCGGCGCAGATATTATTCTTATCGAAACCATTTTCGATACCTTAAATGCGAAGGCGGCTATTTTTGCAGTTAAGCAAGTTTTTGAAGAAGACAATATCGAATTGCCGATTATGATTTCCGGCACCATTACCGATCAGTCGGGACGGACACTAACAGGACAATTAACCGAAGCATTTTATAATTCACTGCGTCATGCCAATCCTATTTCGATTGGTTTGAACTGCGCGTTGGGGCCAAAAGATTTACGACAGTATGTGCAGGAAATGTCGCGTATCTGTGAAGTTTATACCTCAGCACATCCCAATGCGGGTTTGCCTAATGAGATGGGTGGTTATGATTTAGAAGCCGATGATATGGCGATGGCAATTGCTGAATGGGCGAGCAGTGGTTTTTTAAATATTGTGGGTGGTTGTTGTGGAACTACGCCTGATCATATTCGAGCCTTTGCTAAAATTGTTAGCGATAAAAAACCTCGCGTTGTTCCTGAGCTGCCAGTCGAATGTCGTCTTTCGGGTTTAGAACCATGCAACATTGCTTCCGATGCTTTATTCGTGAATGTTGGTGAACGAAATAATGTTACTGGCTCGGCGATGTTTAAACGCTTAATCAAAGAAGAAAATTACGAAGAAGCATTAAGCGTCGCCATGCATCAGGTAGAAAACGGTGCGCAGATTATCGATATCAACATGGATGAAGGCATGTTGGAATCAAAAGAAGCGATGGTGAAATTTTTAAATATGATTGCCGTTGAGCCCGATATTTCGCGCGTACCGGTGATGATTGATTCCTCTAAATGGGACATTATTGAAGCCGGTTTGCAGTGTGTGCAGGGCAAGTCAGTGGTTAACTCTATCTCGCTTAAAGAAGGCGAAGAAAGTTTTATTAAGTACGCCAAACTGGTTCGTCAATACGGCGCGGCTGTTATTGTTATGGCGTTTGATGAAGACGGACAGGCCGACACCTACGAACGTAAAGTCGAAATTTGTACGCGTTCATACAAAGTGTTAACTGAAAAAGTCGGTTTCCCACCGGAAGATATTATTTTTGACCCCAATATTTTTGCGGTCGCAACCGGTATCGAAGAACATAATAATTACGCCGTCGATTTTATCGAAGCCACGCGAACCATCAAACAAACTTTGCCACATGCAATGATTTCTGGTGGCGTGTCCAATGTTTCATTTTCTTTTCGCGGTAACAATCCAGTACGTGAAGCGATTCATTCGGTATTTTTGTATCACGCGATTAAAGCGGGTATGGATATGGGCATTGTAAATGCGGCGCAGTTGGCAGTATATGATGATCTGCCCGAAGAATTACGTGAAGCCGTTGAAGATGTTATTCAAAATAAAGATTTGGAAACCACTGATCGTTTACTTGAACTTGCGCCGAAATATGTCGGCGATGGTAAAGTAGCAGAAAGTAAACAGGATTTAAGCTGGCGCGAAAATCCCGTTAATAAGCGTTTGGCACATGCTCTGGTAAAAGGCATTACTGATTTTATTGAGGAAGATACAGAAGAAGCAAGACTACAGGCAGAGCGTCCATTGCATGTTATTGAAGGGCCGTTAATGGATGGCATGAATATCGTTGGCGATTTATTCGGTGAAGGCAAAATGTTTTTACCGCAGGTGGTGAAATCGGCGCGTGTAATGAAAAAAGCCGTGGCGTTTTTAATGCCTTATCTGGAAGCGGAAAAAGAAGGCAAGATGCAGACCAACGGTAAAATTTTAATGGCAACCGTAAAAGGCGATGTGCACGATATTGGTAAAAATATTGTTGGTGTTGTGTTGCAATGTAACAATTATGAAATTATCGATTTAGGTGTGATGGTGTCATCGGAAACGATTCTTGCAGAAGCTGAGAAACATAACGTTGATATTATCGGTTTATCAGGATTGATTACACCATCACTCGACGAGATGGCACACATGGCGTCTGAGATGCAGCGCCTGGATATGAATATTCCATTATTGATTGGCGGCGCGACGACTTCGCGAATTCATACCGCCGTAAAAATCGACACCAAATACGATAACGCAGTGGTTTATGTTGCAGATGCTTCACGTGCAGTTGGAGTAGCGGGTGATTTGCTAAGTGATGAGCGCAAAGCCGACTATATGAAAGGTATTAAGGATGAATATGAAACCATGCGCATTCAGCGTGCATCACGTACTTCAAAACGAAAAACATTCACACTTCAGCAGGCACGTGACAACGCGTACAAGGGTGACTGGGAAAATTACATACCGCCTAAGCCAGCATTTTTAGGGTTGAAAACATTTGATGATTATTCATTGGAAGAGTTAAGTGAGTACATTGACTGGACGCCTTTCTTCCATGCGTGGGAATTAGCGGGTAAATATCCAAAAATTCTAAACGACGAAGTGGTAGGTGAAGAAGCGACAACATTGTTCGCGGATGCGCAAACAATGCTGAAACAGGTCATTGATGAAAAATGGCTTTCCGCGCGTGGCGTGATTGGGTTTTTCCCAGCGAATAGCATCGGCGATGATATTGAAGTATATGAGGATGATGGTCGAGCAGAAGTGAAGACGGTGCTGCATCATTTGCGCCAGCAAATGGCGAAGCCCTCTGATCGCCCTAACAGTTGTATCTCTGATTTCGTTGCGTCAAAAGAATCAGGTAAAAAAGATTACGTTGGTGCGTTTGCGGTAACGGCGGGTATCGGTATTGATGAGCATGTAAAACGCTTTGAAGATGATCATGATGATTACAATAGTATTTTGTTAAAAGCATTGGCTGATCGTTTGGCCGAAGCCTTTGCCGAGCGTTTGCATCAACGTGTTCGTCAGGAATTTTGGGCTTACGCCAGTGATGAAAAATTCACTAACGAAGAATTGGTCGCAGAAGACTACCAGGGGATTCGCCCAGCACCAGGCTACCCTGCATGTCCTGACCATACCGAGAAAGCGACTTTGTGGTCATTAATCGAACCTGATAAGAACGCAGGTATCACCATCACCGAAAGCTTTGCCATGTTGCCCACCGCAGCTGTATCGGGTTTCTACTTCTCACATCCTGATGCGAAGTATTTTGGTACAGGTAAGATATTACAAGATCAGGTCATCGACTATGCTGCCCGAAAAGGGGATGATTTGAGTGTTACCGAGCGTTGGCTTGCTCCTGTAATTGAGGATTAAGTAGTAAACTTTTGTTTTTAACCTCTCCTTCTATCCATTGTGTATCGTGGGAAAGCATAAATCTTTACTGTAAAATCTCGCGCATGTCATTAATACGTTTAAGAAATATCAATGTTAGTTTTGGTGGGCCTTCAATATTGGAGGGGGTAAGCCTGTCTATCGATGCGGGAGAGCGACTCTGTTTGTTGGGTCGAAACGGTACGGGTAAATCAACTTTGTTGAAAGTGATCTCTGGCGAAGTGAAAGCAGAGAGCGGTGAAATTGAATACAAACAAAGTTTAAAACTTGCCGTGCTAGATCAGCAGCCACGGTTGGATATCAGCGGTACTATATTCGATGTGGTGGCAATGGGTTTAGGTAAAAATGCCAAATTACTGCAAGACTACCATCACGCATTACATGACTTTACTGAAAACAGCAATGATCAAACCATAGCTGAACTGGCGCGCGCGCAAGATCAGGTTGATATTAATAATGCGTGGCAACTTAATCAGCAGGTCGAAGAAGTTCTAAGTCGAATGAAGCTTGATGGTGACGAAGAATATTTGGAGCAATCAGGTGGGATGAAACGCCGCGTGTTATTAGCAAAAGCGCTGGTGATAAAACCGGACATTTTATTACTTGACGAGCCAACCAACCATCTTGATTTAAATGCGATTCAATGGCTGGAAGAACAGCTATTAAATTACAACGGCGCGTTGATGTTTATTACGCATGATCGCTCGTTTATGCGAAAACTATCCACCCGAATTATTGAACTTGATCGCGGTAATTTGACCAGTTATCCAGGTAACTACGATACTTATTTGCAGCGAAAAGAAGAAGCCTTGCATGCCGAAGAAGTATCTAATACGCATTTTGATAAAAAGTTAGCGCAGGAAGAAATCTGGATTCGACAGGGAATCAAAGCACGCCGTACACGTAATGAGGGAAGGGTGCGTGCGTTAGAAAAAATGCGAAGGGAAAGTAGCGAGCGGCGTAAACAGATAGGTAAAGTGTCGATGAATGTGGCGCAAGCTGATCGTTCGGGCAAAGTGATTTCTGAAGCGGAAAATGTCAGTTTTGACTATGAAGATAAGACCATCATCAAAGGGTTAAATACCACTATTTTACGCGGCGACAAAGTAGGTATCATTGGGCCAAATGGCGCAGGAAAAACAACCTTATTACGTTTATTGTTAGGTGATTTAAAACCCGTTGCGGGCACAATTGTAAATGGGACAAAGCAGGAAGTGGCTTACTTTGATCAACTCCGTGCGCAGTTAGATGAAAAAGCAACGGTGATAGATAACCTGTCTCAAGGTAGAGAGTTTGTTGAAATTAACGGTACAACCAAACATGTTATTGGTTATTTGCAGGACTTTCTTTTTGCGCCAGAACGCGCACGTTCACCAGTGAGTATGTTGTCAGGCGGTGAGCGAAATAGATTGTTGTTAGCAAAGCTGTTTTCCAAGCCATCAAATATACTGGTAATGGATGAGCCGACCAATGATCTGGATATTGAAACGCTGGAATTACTTGAAGAATTAGTCATGGATTACAAAGGTACAGTCTTGCTGGTGAGCCATGATAGAGAGTTTGTTAATAACGTTGTAACCAGTACACTGGTTTTTGAAGAAGGTGGTCAGGTTAATGAGTATGTTGGTGGTTATGATGACTGGCTGAAATACTCGACTGAAGTTGCAAAACAAAATGCTAAAAGTATCAACGCAGTAAATAAGTCATCAGTTAAAACAAAAGATTCAAATGCGAAGCAAAAGAAAGCAAAAAAGTTGAGTTACAACGATCAGCGTGAACTGGATGCGTTACCTTCACAGATTGAAAATTTCGAAAAGGAAGTAGGGTTATTGCAGCAGTCCATGGCAACTGACGATTTCTATAAACAGGATGAGCAGCTAATAAAAGAAGTGCAGCAGCAATTGGCCGTAATGCAGGAAAAGTTATCGCATTGTTATACGCGTTGGGAAGAGCTGGAGTAAGAAAAACATAAATTAATATGTAGTGGCTTAAAGCTAATCTTGCATATTTTAATTACTGCTCTCCGCAAGCTATATCAACGTCATTGCGAGCGAAGCGTGGCAATCCCTTTAAGCGATTGTGTGTCTACATGAGATTGCCACGCTTCGCTCGCAATGACGGTAAAGTCTAAAAGGTTTTATTTGTGTTTTTTGCGACAGAGTGTTTCTTATCTTTTTATGCCATGCAACAAAGTCCAGTCCTCTTCAAACTTTGGCATGTCCATATCAAAAAATTTATCGTACGCCGTCACTACGGTATCAGCCTGTTCTCTTAAAATTCCCGATAAAATAATATTGCCGTCAGTTTTCGTGTGCTTTGCCAGTGTCGGCGCAAGCTCGGTGAGTGGTCCACTTAATATATTCGCCATTACAGTATCGTATTGTGTGGTCGAATGTTTCTGCTGAAAATCGTCGGGCAAGTAATTACTGATTTTCTTATCTACATTATTTGTTTCGGCATTGTTACGTGTAGCGATTAAGGCCTGTGGATCGATGTCAACACCGTCAGCATGATCTGCCCCCAGCATACAGGCGGCAATGGCTAAAATACCCGAACCACAACCGTAATCGAGCACCGTTTCCTGTTGTTTGATATTGCTGTCTAACCATTTTAAACATAGTGACGTGGTTGGGTGTGTGCCAGTACCAAATGCAAGACCAGGGTCAAGTCGTAAGTTAACAGCCGTTGTGTCAGGCGGCTCCAGGTGTAATGGGCAAATCCACAGGCGTTCACCAAATTGCATAGGGTGATAATGATCCATCCATGCACGTGTCCAGTTTTTGTCTTCTAGTATTTCATCGTGGCAATTGTGCTGAATTGTGCCCATGCTATTTTTAATTGAGTCGAGTAAAGCTTGTTTACTTGAAGCTGATTCGTTATGGTCAAAGTCGAATAGCCCCGTGATAACAACTTCATTCCAGATTGGTACTTCATTGACGCCGGGTTCAAGAATGGCCTGGTCTGCAGCATCCGTTAAGGTGACTGTTTGCGCGCCGTTAGCAAATAAGCAATCTTCAGCGGTTTCGGCGTGTTCTTTGGTGGTGTTGATTGAAATTTGTAACCAGCTCATAAGTGATGGGGTAGTGGTCCGTAGTGAATATATGATGGATATATCGGGTAACTGGGTGTAGCCTAACTTATAGCCAACAAGTGTGTCGTGAATTTTTTGCTATGAATTTTTTAAAGCAACTTTCAAAACGTGACTAGAATTTCTCGACTAGAATTTGAATAACTTGTTTTAAGTATTTTAGTTTATTCAACGAATTATTGATGGAGAGTATTTTATGCGTTCAGTTTCAGTAGATTCATTAGCATTGCAAAATGCACATGAATTATTAAAAGCGCAAGATTATAAAGCTGCTGAACGTGCTTATAAAAAAGTGCTCGACTCGATTGATGCGCATGATGATCGTTATAATTTCGTGCTTTCTGCTTATGGTTTATCGCAGGTGTTAAATGGTAATGCTGCTGTTAATAATCAGGAAAGCAGTAAGCAAAATGGATTGTTGCTTTGTCGCGATGCGGCAAATAATGAATCGCTTGATGGTGATGTGTTTTTAAACTTAGCGTGTGCAGAGTGGGTCAGTAATAACCGAAAACGCGTTATCAATGCGCTTCGCCAGGGCATAAAAATTGATGCCGATCACCAACGACTAAATAATGCCTGTCTAAAAGTGGGCTGTCGAAAACGATGTTGTTTTTCTTTTCTCCCACGTAGCCACAAAATGAATCGTTTTTTTGGTCGTTTATTTCGTCGACCTGAACAAATATTAGAAGTGCATCATTTACTTTTTTAGACTGTTCGATTCGACCGATAATAGTGTAAAATTACCGTGGGAGTTGGCCAG
>CAZCOZ010000074.1:0-1255 GCA_964500555.1 uncultured Thiotrichaceae bacterium
ATTTATTTAATTTAAGTAAAAGTAGGTATAGGGTAAAAATTGTGAAGAAAATTTTCCGTTGGTTGTTAAGTAATTTATTGTTAATTCTGGTTGTCGTTTCAGTTATTTATAGTTATATGTTCTGGGGTAATTTAACAGGTAAAAATACGCCTGCAGGAAAAGCCATTGCTTATTTATCAGATGAATTTGATGGCGTTGGTCAATTTGTTGAAGGTGTTAAAAATAAGCAGGCAAGGTTGGCTGGCACATCATCAAATCTGCAACTTGATAAACAGGCGGTGACGGAGATAGATGCTGCAATGTCGAGTGTTGATACGGCAAATACAGCAGTCACTTCGCAAGAAGAGCTGGATGTAGAAAAGCTGGATGTAGAAAACCAAGTTGCGACTCAAGTTGTTACTAGTGATCAACAATTATCTCAGGATAAGATTCAGGGAAATGTTTCAATAGAAAAAGTAGATGATGTTGCGCAAAAGGCATTATCAAAGCTCGAGAAAGAAAAGTCATATCAGGAAAATACTGAGCAAGCGAGTTCAGAGCAGACGAATTCGAAGCTGGTTGTAGCGGAACAAACAGCAGAAGAATTATCACAAGCCAAATCGAAGCAGGCAGACGAATCACGGCTGAATGAGTCACAACCAGTAGAACAGCAGCCTGTTAGTATTAGTTATAGTCATAATAATATGCAGGTGCAGCAAAACTCTGACGGCGGGCTTGAAGTGCAGCCGCAATCATTAACTGCTCAAATTGAAGATGTAGCAACACAAAAAATAGAGGCCGAGCAAGAAAGCGGGCAGTTGTCTGCATCGACGACTAAAGAAAGTCTTTCCAAAAATGATTTTGTATCTACTGAAGTTGCAAGTCAATTAGAGAGCATTGATGAAAATGGCGACGAAAACGGTGGTTTGGAAAAAGAATTATCTAAAGAATTATCTGCTGAGAAAAATTCTGAAATTGTGCTAGAGACGATGTCGATCTCTGAAATCTGGATTGTAGCAAGAAAGTCGTTTTATCAGAAAAAGTATGACCTGTCTGAAAAAAGCTACCAGTTAGTTATTGCAGGAACAAAAGATAATTTTGATGCTTACGGTGAGTTAGGTAACGTCTATTTTAATCAGGGTAAAGATACGCAAGCGGCAGAAGCTTATTTGCAGGCAGCGACTATACTGTTGGTGAAAGGCGATATTCAGCGAGCGCAAAGCCTGTTACAAGTTTTGCAGCAGCTTGATGCTGCTAAAGCGAAGCAATTACAGCG
>CAZCOZ010000074.1:1355-5396 GCA_964500555.1 uncultured Thiotrichaceae bacterium
TTTTTTTAATTATGTTTTATGTATTACGTAACTTGCTTGCATTGCTTGGGCTCGTTGTTGTTGCGCTGGCAATTTTTGTGGCAGTAAAGTTCGGCCCTGTTGTTCAAACATTTTCGTCTTTTGATGAAAAATCGACAGACGTTTATGCCGAAATGATTAACAAGTTGATTGATACTGGGAATATGGCTGACGCGACGGTATGGAAAATTCCTGTTAACGAAGACTTGAGTCCCGACGAAGTAGAAGAAACCATGCTTTTTGTGGCAAACGAACATAACATTAAAAATGTTGGCGAATTGCCTCTGTCGTCACAGATTGAAGCGATGTCGGGTAAGAAGACACGCTACTTAAAAATATACATGTTTTGTAATGCACTAACGGCTGCGAAGATGCTTGAGTACAGCGACGCTTTTTCAGCTTATCTGCCGTGTCGTATTAGTATGGTTGAAGATAAGCAAGGCAAGCTTTGGCTGTACTCACTAAATATGGACGCAATGATTTACGGTGGTAAACCGTTGCCAACAGCTTTAAAAGAAGAAGCTGAAGGCGTTAAAGAAATTATTCTTGATATAATGAATCGAGGCGCTGAAGGCGACTTTTAATGACTGATAAACAAAGTGATGTAACCGCGAAGGATAAAGATAAGGCGATTAAGGACTCTTCTGCAAAGAAGGAAGCTAGTGCTAAAAAAACGAGTGCTAGAAAAAAATCGGAAAAAATATCTGCAAGTAAAAAAAATGCTGCGGATAATGCGATAAAAAGTAAAGCTAAAACGAGTGGCTATAGTTTAAAAGAGCGTGCAGCGCAGGCAAAAAAACGTGCACAAGAAAAAATATTAGAAAAATCCTATGTCAGTGATCCGCCCGATGATCCTCTTGAGCGGTTGGCAAATACTTTTGATAACAGTGCAAGACGGTGGGAGATGGTTGTGTACCCATCACTCTTTGCTTTCGTTTTATTAGCAGGTTACGGTTTCTTTTTAATTTATCGACTGACTCATGACATTTCATCTTTGTCACAATCTGTTACGCGTATGGCGGTCATCGTTTCGGATGTCATGCCACGTATGGCAAAAGATTTAAATGTAATGACCGGCAGCATGAATAAAATGTCAGGTGATATTGATGGTATGACGACTGAAATGAGTTCGATGTCAGGTCAAATGAATTCATTAACACCGATGAGTAATAATATTGAAAGCATGACGCATAACATCGGTAGCATGAACCGGTCGGTTTACGGCATGCAACGTGATATGCATGGTATGAATCGTACCGTGTCTAGCGGCCCGTTTGGTATGATGAACGATATGATGCCATTCAAATCTAATTCAAATGTGCCGCCACCGATGTCTGCGCCTAGAGTATGGCCAACGTATAATTCGGCAGCAAAACAACAGTTTCCAACTCCAGTAAAACGACCATCAGTAAAACCGTCGTTAACGAAAAAGTTGCCAGCAAGTCAGGCGCTCAAAAATAAAGGGTTAAAACAACTTTCAAAAAAGCAACAGCCGTCAGTGATGAAAAAAACACAGGCGGCAAAACCAGCTCTTAAGAAAAGCATTAAAACGGAAACTAGTCTGACGGCTCCAATAACTAAAAATAAGTGAAAAATTAACAACGATAACGAAGTAGTCGATAATAAAATGATCGATAATAAAACGGTTGATAATAAAATAATATGTTGAATCGCCCTGATAAATCTATTCGTGACAGATTAAGCAAGCTTGAAAGTCATTTAAATAATGAACATCCCTTGCTGTTAGATGTGGTGTCGCAGTTTAAAAAACTGGATGGCATTGCTTATAAAATGGGTTTGCTCGATACGCGAGAATCATACGCAACAAGTATTCCGTGGTGGCCATTGATTTCAGTTCTGGGCACTTTTTCAGCCGGTAAATCTTCATTCATCAATAACTTTTTAGGCGATCAATTACAGCTTACGGGTAATCAGGCTGTTGATGATAAATTTACCGTTGTTACTTATAGTAGTAATGAAGAAAATCGTGTGTTACCCGGTGTCGCATTAAATTCTGATCCGCGTTTTCCTTTTTACAAAATGAGTGACGAAATCGACAAAGTCACTAGTGGTGAAGGACGTCGTATTGATGCTTATTTGCAGATGAAAACGTCACACTCAGATAAAGTGAGTGGCAAGATTATTATTGACTCACCGGGGTTTGATGCCGATGGGCAGCGTAATGAAATTCTACGTTTAACTGACCACATTGTTGATCTATCCGATTTGGTGCTGGTGTTTTTTGATGCTCGACATCCTGAACCAGGTGCCATGCAGGATACATTGGATCATCTTGTCGGTAGTACAATTAACCGCAGTGATTCAGAAAAGTTCTTATACATCTTGAACCAGATGGATACCGCGGCAAGAGAAGATAACCCAGAAGATGTGGTTGCTGCCTGGCAACGTGCGCTCGCTGCAAAAGGCTTAACTGCAGGACGATTTTATACTATATATAATCCTGAAATAGCCGTGTCAATTGATGATGAGGCGGTGCGGCAGCGTTTCGAAAATAAATGTAATAATGATAGAGCCGCCATTTTTGAGCGTATGCACCAGGTTGAAGTTGAACGTTCGTATCGAATTGTTGGTGCTTTAGAAACTATTGCTGGCGACATTGAGCGACAGGTTGTACCAGCAGTAAAAGAAGCCATGAGAAAATGGCTGAAAATGGTTTTAACAATAGACTTTGTTCTTTTATCAATATTTGTGGCGCTACTTTTTATTGGTTCAAAATGGTTTGATACCTGGAGTTTGTTCTCTTACGATTTTGTTGGTGACAAAACGGCTTCTGCGATAAAACTAGGAGCGACGGTGCTTGCTGCTTTGCTTGTGCATTTTTCTGTGCGTCGCTTTTCTGCAAAATATGTTGCCAGGAAACTCGAAACTGCACTTAACTCGAAGGTATCTCAAGCAGGAAGTAAGGCTGGAAATATCGCTAGCAGTATGGCCGGCAATATCAAGTCAGCATTCCTCAAGAATACGCAAGGACTACGTTCGATATTTCGACCAATGCCAGTTGGTTGGTCAATGCGTACCAGGCGTACGTTAGCGCAAGTCACTGCTGATGCGAGTGACTTTATACAAACAATGAATGATCGTTATACTCGGCCTTCTGGTAAGGTGTAAACAGGTGGTCAGCAAGAAAGGGATCAGTAAGAAGGCTATCAGTAAGAAGTAGGGTAGAGAAAGGTTAGCGTATTATTTACGATGACCTTTTTAAGCTTTGGGTCGTGCTAAACACTGGCCCAGCTTTATCTCCGATTCAGCCATAATTTTTTCGTCAATTTGCATCTTGTCTGTGGCTAATACGATGACAGTTGAACCTAAATTAAATCGGCCCATTTCGTCACCGCGCTGAAGAATTATTTCCTTATCGTTATATTCAAAACGTTTTATCTTTTTTGCTTCGCTGCTTATTAAGCCGTGCCAGACAGTTTCCATTGCAGAAACATTAATTGCGCCAACCAAAATCATTGCCATCGGGCCTTGCTCGGTTTTAAAATAACACACGCAACGTTCGTTGCGGGCAAACAAACGAGGAATATGATTCACGGTGAAAGCGGCAACGCTGAATAAACGACCAGGAATATATTGCATATGTTTGAGTAAACCAGTCGTTGGCATATGGATGCGATGATAATCTCTAGGTGATAAATAGAGTGTGGTGAAAAAACCATTGTTAAATATTTCATCGAGCTTTTTATCACCGCCAACTAATTCCAGCAAGCTGTAATCGTGACCTTTAGCCTGAAATACGCGACCACCTTTTATTGCTTGTGCCTGACTAACGGAACCATCAACAGGGCATAACCAGTTTTTTTCATTATTATCAAAAGGGCGGCATTCGGGTTTTAGCTCTCGGGTAAAAAAGGCATTGAGTGAGCAATAGGCAAACATGTCTTCTTCAATTGCTTCATGCATTTTTACCGGATTTAAATCAGTATAGATGCGAATAATCAGATTTTTTAATGGTGACCACTGAATGCGAGACCCTTTAAACATTAACCAGGTTATTGCATG
>CAZCOZ010000074.1:5496-11139 GCA_964500555.1 uncultured Thiotrichaceae bacterium
GACTCTAGTTATAATTTTATAGTGAGTTGAACTTTTAGCAGAAGAGTGAAAATTAAAAATCAGTTTTTTTAACGGGGATACTAATATTTTGTGTGCTGCCATCACTTAAAGTGAATATTATTTTAACTTCATCATTCGCTTTCAATATTTTCGTTGGATTGAATAACATTAAATGATTTCCACCACGTTGTAATATCAGCTTGTCGTTTGCAGGGATGGTCAGGCTTTGATGGCGTATCATTCTTGCTATGCCATTTTCATGTTTTGTTTCGTGAAATTCAATACTGCTATATAACTCAGATTCAGCACGTATTATTTCAATCTGTTCAGACGTTTTATTTATTATCGTCAGGTATGCGACCATTACTTTACTTACAGGTGGTGCTTCGGCGATCCACGCATCTTGAATGTTTAAGTAAGGTTTATCCGCAGAGGCAGGAGATGTAAAAATAAAGAAGAATGCAAACAGGATGAAATATTTTAAATCGAAATTTTTAGTATACATAGTGTGTCTTGTGTTGAGTAAAGTGAAATAGAATTGGTATATTATAATGTGTTAATCCTGTCCATGGAAGGTCATATAAAAACCTATATTGAGGAATCGGATAACAGGTCGGTGGTGAGGCTTATGTGAAAGCGTTTACGGAAAAAACATGAAATTGAGTGCTCAGTGTCATATTTTAACAGGCTTAATTTTGTGTAGAATATAACCATGATAAATAAACGTGAAATTGCAAATGACCTGATAACCTTACGTGATTTAATTCGCTGGGGAACAAGTCAGTTTAATGCGGCGGATTTATGTTTCGCACAAGGTATGCCTACGGCTATTGATGAAGCGGTTTATTTATGCCTGAGTGCTTTACACTTGCCACCTGATTTTAGTGTGGATTATTTCGATTGCGTGCTCACGATGGAGGAGCGCTTGAATGTGCTAAATTTATTCGAGCAACGTATCGAACAGCGCAAACCAGCATCTTATATTACCAATGAAGCCTGGTTCTGTGGCTTAAGTTTTTATGTTGATGAGCGAGTTTTGATTCCACGGTCCCCCATTGCTGAATTGATTAATCAGCAATTTTCACCCTGGGTAGATTACGACCAGGTTAATAATATTTTAGATTTATGTACGGGCAGTGGCTGTATTGCGATTGTCTGTGCCGATGCTTTTGAACAGGCGCATGTCGATGCAAGTGATCTTTCAGCAGATGCTTTAGCTGTGGCGATGATTAATTGTGAGAATCATCTTATGGAAGACCGCGTAAGTTTGATCGAATCAGATATATTCAAGAATATACCAGAGAAACGTTACGACATAATAGTGAGTAATCCACCTTATGTTTCAGTGCAGGAAATGTCGGAACTCTCGCTTGAATTTGATTATGAGCCCGATTCCGCATTACGAGCAGGTGAAACCGGACTGGATATTGTGTTACCAATGTTATCTCAGGCAAATAATTATCTAACCGAGAACGGAATATTAGTTGTCGAAGTGGGTTATTCTAAACCGGCGTTAGAGCAAGCATTGCCACAAGTACCGTTTGTCTGGCTTGAGTTTGAATACGGTGGTGAAGGCGTATTTTTACTCACTGCCAACCAGTTGCAAACACATCAGGCAGATTTTAATGCGGCGTTAAATATTTAGCTGCTAGGTAATATGGTCACCAAAAAATCATAATCATATAACACACGCGTGTTAATATTTGATATCGCTATTATAGAAACACAGTTGGTTCGTTATGTCAGGTAATACAATAGGAAAGTTGTTCAGTTTAACCACCGCGGGTGAGTCGCATGGCGCTGGCTTGTTAGGTATTGTTGATGGTTGTCCTCCCGGTATCGAAATAAGCGAAGCAGATTTGCAGGTTGATTTAGATCGACGTAAGCCCGGTACTTCCCGTCATACGACACAGCGTCGAGAAGATGATTTAGTTAAAATATATTCGGGCGTGTTTGAAGGTAAAACCACAGGTACAAGTATTGGTTTGTTAATTGAAAATACTGATCAGCGTTCTAAAGATTACGGCAACATTATGGATCGGTTTCGGCCCGGTCATGCCGATTATACGTACCAGCAAAAATTTGGTATTCGCGATTACCGTGGTGGAGGTCGTTCCTCTGCGCGAGAAACAGCAATGCGTGTTGCCGCTGGTGGCATTGCGAAAAAATTTCTTAAAGATCGTTATGGTATAGAAATTTACGGTTATATGTCTCAGCTAGGTCCAACCGTTATGCCGATGGTGGATAAAGATGAAATTAACAAAAATGCCTTTTTCTGCGGTGACGCTTCTTTGGTCGCTGAGCTGGAAACTTACATGGATGCGCTGCGAAAAGAAGGCAATTCAGTCGGTGGAAAAATCACATTGATTGCGGAAGGTATGCCTCCTGGTTTAGGCGAGCCCGTATTCGATCGCCTGGATGCCGATATCGCTCACGCCATGATGGGTATCAATGCCGCCAAAGGTGTAGAAATTGGTGATGGTTTTGATTGTGTGCCAGCGAAGGGAACCGAATTCCGTGATGAAATGACCCCTGATGGTTTTAGAACAAATCATGCCGGTGGTGTATTGGGTGGCATCTCTTCAGGGCAGAATATTGTTGTACACACCGCATTTAAACCAACATCAAGTATTCGTTTAACAGGTGATACGGTTGATGTTGATGGTAAAGCGATCGATGTGGTTACTCACGGCCGACATGACCCCTGTGTTGCTATACGTGCAACACCTATTTGTGAAGCGATGTTGGCAATCGTTTTGTGTGATCATTTATTGCGTCATCGCGGGCAGAATATGGATGTAAAATCACAGACCCCCGTCATTCCTTCGCACACATAAAAATTTATACCTGACGCTGTGTGTTGTCTATGCGATTACAGACAGGTTGCAAAAAGTTTTTAGTTCATATTTTTAATTCAATAATTTAATGGTCAATAAAAACGTTCCTTACTGGCGACTTAGTGGTTTTTACTTTTTCTATTTTGCTTCGCTTGGCGTTCTGGTTCCTTACTGGAGTCTGTATCTAAAATCACTGGGTTATAACAGCCTTACTATTGGAGGCTTAGTCGCCATTTTGCCTGCGACAAAGTTAATTTCGCCTTATATCTGGGGCTGGTTAGCCGATCATACCCGTCGTTCCATGTTTATTATTCGAATCGCAAGCATACTTGCGCTGGCAAGTTTTTCTCTGGTGTTTGTTAGTCAGGAACTTTGGTGGCTGGTTGTAGCAATGCTGCTTTTCAGTTTTTTCTGGAACGCGATACTGCCACAATTTGAAGCCATGACCTTAAATCATTTAGGCGATGATACGCATCGTTATAGCATTGTAAGACTGTGGGGTTCCTTAGGCTTTATTGTTGTCGTTGTGGTGATGGGGGATTTATTGCAGCGCTATGATGCAGATTTGATTCCTTTGGTTGTGTTGATAACCTTTGTTGTGATTGCAGTAACGAGTTTTTTAGTACCGGAAAAACTAAATACACCGCATAGTGATCATTCGCCGATCTGGTTTGTAATAAAGCAGCCTAAAGTGTTGGCGTTTCTTGTGGTCTGTTTTTTAATGTTATGCAGTCACGGACCATATTACACTTTTTATACTATATATCTGGCAGAGCTAGGATATAGCTCACATATGATCGGTGTGCTGTGGGCGGTTGGCGTATTAGCAGAAGTTATTGTATTTTTGCTGATGCATCGCTTACTCCCCGTTTTTGGTGCACGAAAATTACTTATTGTGACTTTACTGTTAACGACTTTACGTTGGTTGTTTATCGGTTTCTTTGCTAGTGATTTATCGATGTTGTTCATTGCGCAACTTATTCATGCATTTTCTTTTGGTGTGTTTCATTCTGTTGGTATATCGCTAGTGCATAAATATTTTACGGGTAGCCATCAAGGTAGAGGGCAGGGACTTTATTCAAGTATAAGTTTTGGCGCAGGTGTTGCTGTTGGTAGTGTGATTAGTGGTTTAGTCTGGGATCAGTGGGGAGCGAGTGTTTTATTTACATTCGCATCGTGTTGTAGTTTATTGGCGTTGTTAATTGTCTGGAAGTTTGTAGAGCCTCTGAAAAAATGACGCCGTTGAAAAAAATGGAATCGTCGGAAAAACAGTATGGATAAAAATATACACAGCTTATTTTTGTTTATTGCAGTACTATTATTTAGTGCAGTAAGCAATGCTGAGTTTTATAAATGGACAGATGAAAATGGTAATGTCCATTTTACTGATACGCCGCCGAAAGGAAAAAAAGTTGAACAGCTTGAACTAAAAATAAATACTTATAGCGCTGTTGAAATCAAACCACTGGTGGAACGGTTAGGAAAAAAGAATAAAGTAGTTATGTATTCTGCAACATGGTGTGGAATATGCAAAAAAGCCAAACGTTATTTTAAAGCGAAAAAAATACCTTATGTGATTTACGATGTTGAGAAAAGCTATTCAGGAAAAAGAGATTTCAAGTTGTTAAAAGGGAAAAGCGTACCGATTATTATTGTTGGGGATAAACGCATGAATGGTTTCACCGTCGCAAGATTTGATAAGTTATACCAGCAGCAGATGTTAAATCGTGATGTTGAAACCAAACCTGAATCGTAAGTGTCAATTACAGTCAATAAAAACTGGATTTAAATGATTATCGGTTTGCACTATAAAAATTAGACGTAAGTAATAGTGGCTGAATCAAGTGATATTTGAAGTTGCTAAACTCAATGTACCAAGGGTTGGTCAAACACCTTTTTTAGTCACCTTTTTTATGAATTCTTCTAGTTTCAAAATCGTTCTCATCATTGGGTAATGATGAGAACGATTTCCAACCAATTTCAGTGCATTCAGGCTAATTTTATATTGGATAAGGCTCAGGTTTGACTATATTGAAAAGTCGATTATCATTGCCACACTATTCGTAATTTACGAAGTAATGGAGGGCTGATGGTCAACTACAAACATCTACACTACTTTTGGGCTGTGGCAAAAGAGGGCGGTGTCGCACGCGCAAGCGAACGCCTGCACCTGACACCACAAACCATCAGTGGACAGTTGAGTCTGTTAGAAAAACAGTTTGGCGTGGATCTGTTCACCCGTGTAGGGCGTAATCTGGAACTGACAGAGACCGGACGGCTGGTATTAAGCTATGCGGATGAAATCTTTTCACTTGGCGGCGAGCTGGAAGAAATGGTGCATCAGCTACCTGCAGAGCGTCCACAACTATTCCGCGTGGGTGTGGTCGATGTGTTGCCCAAATCCATCACACATCGTATCCTTGAGCCAGCGCTTCATACCCCAGAACCGGTGCGTATGCTCTGCCGCGAAGCCAGTCTCGATACACTTTTGGCGGAGTTGTCGGTGCACCGTCTCGACCTGGTGTTGGCCGATCGTCCTATTCCTTCCACGGTAAGTACGCGAGGTTTTAGCCATAAGCTCGGCGAATGTGCAGTCAGTTTTTTTGCCACTGCGAAATTAGAAAAGACGTTGCAAGGCGATTTTCCCGCTTGCCTGGATACTGCGCCATTACTGTTGCCTAGCAGCGGTACACAGCTGCGTTCTGGCATTGATCGGTGGCTGGACAAAAACCGTCTGTATCCACGAGTAATTGCCGAGTTTGATGATAGCGCGCTGATGAAAGCATTTGGCCAGCAGGGGGCAGGA
>CAZCOZ010000075.1:0-4588 GCA_964500555.1 uncultured Thiotrichaceae bacterium
GTGTGCCGTTTAATTTTTCTACGCCTTCGATGGTAATCGTATCGGTACCTGCGCCAGAAATTTTCCCACCCATGGCATTAATGAAGTCTGCTAAATCGATTACTTCCGGTTCACGCGCTGCATTTTCAATTACGGTTGTACCATCAGCCAAAGCTGCTGCCATCATTAAATTTTCGGTGCCCGTTACGGTCACAATATCCATCACCAGCCTTGCACCTTTCAGGCGTTTGGCTTTAGCGTGAATATAACCGTTGCTGACATCAATTTCAGCGCCCATGTCCTGCAGACCTTTAATGTGCAAATCAACGGGGCGCGAACCAATTGCACAACCGCCGGGAAGAGATACTTCTGCTTCACCATAACGTGCTAACAATGGGCCTAAAACCAGAATCGATGAACGCATGGTTTTTACCAGATGATAAGGCGCAGTGTAATTATCAATAGTTGAGCAATCGACTTCGACACTTAATTTTTCATCGATAGAAACGGTTACACCCATACAACCCAGCAGCTCTACCGTAGTGGTGACATCATCAAGATGCGGCACGTTTTCTATTGTGACTGGACCTTCAGCAAGCAATGTCCCAGCAAGTATGGGAAGTACGGCATTTTTTGCGCCTGAAATTCTTACGTTGCCACCCAGCGTAGTGCCGCCGTTAATCATTAATTTATTCACTAATACTTTTAACCTCGGCTTCGACGCCGTATGCTTTTGCAATCGTCAATAAAGTTTCAGGCAACTTCTCAAATTGCAGTTCGATATTTTTCATTTGTGCATGTTTTGCCATTTCGAACATGACTGCCAGGCCTGCACTGTTACATTCTGTTATTTTTGACAGATCAATTTTTACTTTACTTTCAGCAGATTTGTTCGCCTTAAAAAAATTCAGCGCGCGCTGCACTAAATCTGGTGCAGTATCAAAATCAACCACACCGGAAATAGTATATTGTTGTTGGTTTAGCTGAGTAATTTCAGCCTGACTTGAATTCACTAATTACTTACTCACTAAGATTTGTCTACAAAACTTGTCTACGATAATCCGTTCTTGATCATCATATTCATTAAAAAACAAAATCAGATAAATGAAATCTGATTTCGTGCACAACTTTACGCTTACAACTACACGCCTACAACTTCATGTTTACAGCTTCACACCAAAAAAATCAGGTGCTTAATTTGCCATTCTTATCATGTAGATATTTTAACAAACCGTCCATGCCACTCTTGCGTATTTCCTGAGCAAAGGTTCCACGATAACTTGTCACCAGACTAATACCATCTACTTTAATATCGTAAACTTTCCACGCATTATTTTTGATACGCATACGATAAGCCAATGGAATAGAGGGACCGCCTGGTTGTATCACTTCTGCTTTTACTGATGTTTTATGTGCATCCGCAGCTAAATTTAGCGGAAAGAATTTAATTTCCTGATCTTTAAATTCAGTTAACGATTTACTGTAGGTTCTCACTAACAAGTTTCTAAACTCTTCAACAAATTTTATTTTTTGCTCTTTACTGGCTTTCTTCCAGTTTTTACCCAGGGCTAATTTCGCCATAGTGACATCATCCAGATGCGGTAAAATATACTGGTTTACAATTTTATAAATTCGCTCAGGCTCGCTTTTTAATAACTCGCGATCCTTACGCAATATATCTATAACCTGCCGCGATGTTCTTTCCAGCAATTGCACGGGCTGCTCTATTGCTTCGGTGGCTATTGTTTCAGTGGCTATTGCTTCCGCAGCAACGGCATCAGAAAAACCCGGTTGAAAATACGATGCAAAAAAAACGGTGGTGGCCGTTAAAATAAGATTTAATGGTTTCATGATTTTTTTCCTCTTTCTACTTTTTTCCGGCTACTTTTTTCCAGCCGCTTTTGTCCAACCGCTTTTATCCAACTTTTATCTTTACTGCTAACCTTTAAGACTCGCCTTATTAGTAAGCGCTTTCCAGGCATTAGTTTCCTAAATGTACAAATTATTCTTTTTCGTCATCATCAGACTGACTAAACAAAAACTGTCCAATAATCTGTTCAAGCACTAAAGCAGATTGCGTTAAATCAATCACATCACCCGCTTTTAAATAATCTTCTTCAGCACCTGGCTCCAGACCAATAAACTGCTCACCTAATAAACCCGATGTTAAAATGCTCGCCGCCGTATCGATTGGAAACTTATCATACGCAGTATCAATTTTCATACTAACCAACGCTTCATACGTTTCACTGTCATACTGAACATTCACTACGCGACCAATGGTGACGCCCCCTGCCGAAACAGGTGAGCGTACTTTAAGACCACCTATATTATCAAATCGTGCTTTCAACACATAACTTTCGCCACCGCCGTAACTACTCATGTTGCTCACGCTCAGTGCCAACATAGAAAATGCAGCAATCGCGGCAACAACAAAAAGACCAACCAAAATTTCTACTTTACGCGATGTCATTTATTACCCTCTATAAATTCTTTTGTAAAACTTACATTCTGTCATCTACATTAATTACGCTAGCTAAATTACGGCAGTGAAATTATTTCGTAAACATTAATACCGTTAATACTAAATCTAAAAACAGGATAGCCAGTGAACTGTGCACCACGGTTCGTGTCGTTGCCTGCCCCAATCCTTCTGATGTTGGAATGCAATCATAACCTTCAAAAACGGCAATCCATGCAACCACAAAACCAAAAACCATACTTTTAATTGTACCGTTAATAATGTCCTGATAAAAATCAACGGTATTCTGCGGTTGCGACCAGAACGCACCTGAATCCAGACCCAGCAATTTAACCGCTACCAGGTAAGCGCCTATTATCCCGACAGCACTAAATATTGTTGCTAGCAATGGCATTGAAATCACGCTCGCCAAAAACCGCGGTGCAACCACTCGCTGCATTGGGTTAACCGCCATCATTTCCATGCCCGACAATTGTTCTGTCGCTTTCATCAAACCAATTTCTGCGGTTAATGCTGAACCCGCTCTACCCGCAAATAAAAGTGCTGTTACCACTGGACCCAGCTCACGCAATAACGATAACGCAACCATCACACCAACAGAGTCTTCCGCACCAAAATCAACCAGTGCATAGTACGATTGCAATGCCATCACCATACCGACAAACAAACCTGCAACAACAACTATAATGAGAGTTTGCACACCCACTGAATATATTTGTTTAATTAACAGTCGCGGCCTAAAAATCAGGCTTGTACAACTGGCCATTACTTCCAGCAAAAACAAACTGGCTCGCCCTGAACGCTGAAAAAAACTAATCGCCGCCGCGCCTAAAGCCTGAATTTTATCGATCACACCTGTTAACAAAATAAGTTTCTCTGGGGTTGGCCATAACTAGTCATAGATCAACCGTACAAATCTTTCATTATCGGTTCTGCTGGAAAATGAAACGGCACTGGCCCATCTGCATCACCCTGAATAAATTGCCGCGTCCATTCTGATTCACTATTGCGCAATGCATCGGGTGAACCACTCTCAACCACCTTGCCAGCCGAAATAATATGCACATGACTCGCAATCGATAATGTTTCTGGCACATCATGCGACACCACGATGCTACAAATATTTAGCGCACTACTCAACTCACGAATGAGCGATACCAGCACACCCATCGAAATCGGATCCTGTCCGGTAAAGGGTTCATCGTACATAATCATCATCGGGTCTAACGAAATAGCTCTTGCCAATGCCACGCGCCTCGCCATACCACCTGATAATTCCGCCGGCATTAAATCTGCCGCACCACGCAGTCCAACCGCATTTAATTTAAGTAACACCAAATGCCGAACCATGGCATCGTTTAATTTTGTGTGCTCGCGTATGGGATAAGCCACATTCTCAAACACGGTTAAATCCGTCAATAAAGCACCACTTTGAAACAGCATGCCCATACGCTGGCGCAACTCAAATAACTGTTTTGTTGGTAATTGATGCACATTCAAACCATCAACTTCTACCGTACCCTGGTCGGGTTTTAACTGCCCGCCAATAATCTTTAGCAATGTCGTTTTACCGGTTCCACTGGGGCCCATTATTGCCGTTATACCCTGGCGCGGAATATCCATGGTTAAGCCATCGAAAATTTTTCGACTACCGCGGCTAAAGTGTAAATCCTTAATTTTAACGAGGGTATCGCTCAAGTTAATCTCTTAGTTAAAGTCGGTTGAATGCAATTTTGCGTGATTGTAACACTCTCTGACCTGCTGTTTCGCGCTTAATTACTCAAGCTTACCTGTTAAGACCCATTTCCACTTCCTTTGTTCAATCAAGTATTTATGACATAAAAGCATTCATTGTTAGGGCAAACTGCGATAACTCTCAAAACAATAATTTCTAACTAACTAGCACCCCGTCATATTGACCCTGGATGCTTTTAAATCATACTCTCAAGCAGTAGACTTACGCGCAGCTAACTGACACAAACAAACTTAAAGTGATCTAACTTTCAGGAGAATCACCATGCGCACTATGTCTAGCGTTTCTACGCTACGAGTTTTCTTTGACAGGTTAAAGGTGGTTAAAGGTGACGGAGGGATTAAAAAATGATCAATTTCGATACGTGGTTAAAA
>CAZCOZ010000075.1:4688-11024 GCA_964500555.1 uncultured Thiotrichaceae bacterium
TGGTTAAAGGTGACGGAGGGATTAAAAAATGATCAATTTCGATACGTGGTTAAAAAATAATCCCTCCGTCACCTTTTTACGTCATTTTTATATATCGAGATCGTCATCGCCGCTTTTGGGCCTGGTCTCAATATTCTCGGCAAACATCCAGTTAGACCCATCAATCCATTACACCAGCAACGCATCAGCTCGCTTGCCAGCTACGGAGTGCGACTGCATGCCTGCGGCAATACCATGAATTACACTGGGAGCAAAAAGATCTCATTGACCAGGCCATTGTGGTTCCGATCGGTATTAACGACATAATGCTATTACAGGAAAAGGGATACAGTTATATCAGCTGGTAGCAATAATCAGGCGTAAAACCATAAAGCACCTCACCCGTTTTTATTGATAACAAAAATTCTATTCATTCAATATTGGCTTACCTCCCCACATAGCGTAACCTTCGCTACAAATTTATTAGCAACATTCTTAAATATTTATGCTTATTGACAGTTTAGCCATCCTTGGCGGGTTTATTTTATTAGTCTGGAGCGCCGACCGTTTTATTTGCGGCGCGGCTGCGACTGCACGTAATTTTGACGTACCTCCTCTAATTATCGGTTTAACCATTGTTGGTTTTGGTACCTCTGCGCCTGAAATGATGGTTGCGGGTTTTGCTTCTTATAACGGTAGCCCAGCACTGGCTATTGGTAACGCTTTAGGCTCAAACATCACTAATATTACTCTGGTGCTGGGCATTGCTGCACTAATTTCGCCGATGAATATCCACTCTCGCATCATCAAAAAAGAGCTCCCTATATTACTGTTTGCATCACTACTCGCTTTAGCGCTATTAAGCGACATGGACTTAAGTCGCTTCGACGGCTTTGTTTTAGTCAGCATGCTGTGTGTACTAATGTGGTGGATTACGAGTCAAGGTATCCGCAACCAGTCGGACGACACACTTGCAGGGGAATACACTGAAGAACTGCCGGGAGAAATGTCAACTTCGCACGCATTATTCTGGCTAATTGTAGGTTTAGTTCTACTCACCGTCAGCTCCAAATTATTGGTCTGGGGTGCAGTCAATATCGCGACGCATTTTGGTGTCAGCGAATTAATTATTGGCCTGACCATTATTGCCATTGGCACCAGCCTGCCCGAACTTGCCGCCTCCATTAGTGGCGCACTAAAAAAGGAGCATGATCTTGTGATTGGTAACGTGATTGGATCTAACCTGTTTAACACCTTAGGGGTACTCGCTATTCCCGGGCTAATTCATCCAGCTGCTTTAGCCGATGGTGTGTTACGGCGTGATATGCCAATCACACTAGGTTTGACTGTCGTGCTGTTTATTATGGCTTATGGTTTTCGCGGTCAGGGTCGAATTAATCGCGTTGAAGGCGGTCTATTATTAAGTGCTTTCATTGCTTATCAAATGCTGTTATTTTCTAGCATAAACTAACCTTGTCCAATGTAGCGACAATCGCAACCGAGCCGATACAGGGATTAACTTAAAATGCCACCTAGCAAGAATACTGATTTCCAAAAACTGGGTCGCGCAGTCATCGCCACCGAACTTGCTGAAATAGACGCCTTGCAAGCCCGAATTGATGAAAATTTTGCGCATGCCTGCGAATTACTGCTTGATTGTAAGGGACGAATCGTCGTCACCGGCATGGGCAAGTCAGGTCATATCGGCGGCAAAATTGCAGCCACGCTTGCCAGCACTGGCAGCCCCGCTTTTTTTGTTCACCCCGGTGAAGCAAGTCATGGCGATCTTGGTATGATTACTAAAAACGATGTGGTCATTGCGCTATCCAATTCAGGCAATACCGCCGAAATTGCCACCATCATCCCAATATTAAAACGTTTTGGTGTACCACTCATTAGTATGACGGGCGATAAAGATTCCACGTTAGCTACCGCTGCCAATATTAATTTAGATGTCAGCGTAAGCAAAGAAGCCTGTCCACATGATTTAGCCCCAACTTCAAGCACCACCGTTGCCTTAGTTATGGGTGACGCCCTCGCAGTTGCATTACTGCAGGCACGCGGGTTTACAGCTGAAGACTTTGCCTTATCGCATCCTGGTGGCAGTCTGGGAAAACGTTTATTACTGCACGTATCCGACATAATGCAAACCGGTGAACGTATTCCAAAAGTAAAACAAAACGCGACTGTTTCTGAGGCGTTATTAGAAATGAGCAAAAAAGGCCTGGGCATGACTGCCATTGTTGACGATGAAGAACATGTCTTAGGTCTGTATACTGACGGTGATTTACGCCGCTCGCTGGATAAAAACATTGACGTACATAACGCAACAATCGAAGGAGTAATGACAAAAAATTGCCGTACAACAACAGCGGATGAACTTGCTGCCAGTATTGTAAAAATCATGGATGACCATGGTATCAATGGCCTGCTAGTCACTGACGAAAATAATAAATTAATTGGCGCATTGAATATGCATGATATTTTACGTGCAGGAATAATGTAACCCATTAAACTCTATCAGAGATAGCACCATGTGTACTCTATGTATTCACACGCGAAGCATGGGAACGAGGTGCAAGGTAAATTAAAAAAACTAATTATGAACGACCTTCTAAAAAAAGCTAAAAATATAAAACTTGTTATTTTCGATATCGACGGTGTGATGACTGACGGCAGTTTATTTTTTGACAATAACGGTGATGAATATAAAGCCTTTAATTCATTTGATGGACATGGCCTGCGAATGTTGCAGGAGTGCGGTGTTAAAGTTGCAATTATTACTGGTCGTAAATCAGAGCTAGTCAAGCACCGTATGAACGATCTTGGTGTTACTCTGTTATACCAGGGTTATCGCGATAAAACGCCAGCATTCGAAGCATTACTTAAAGAAGTTAATATCAACAAAGATGAAATCACCTATGTCGGTGACGATGTCGTTGATCTACCGATTATGTCGCAGCTGGATTTTGCCATTGCGGTACAAAATGCTCACCCTTTTGTCAAAAAACACGCACACTGGATTACCGAACGCAGTGGTGGTCACGGTGCGGTGCGCGATGTTTGCGAATTTATTCTGCAGGCCAAGGGTTTGTTAGATGACAAGCTCAACTCCTATCTTCATCAGGGCTAAAAACAAACATTTATGATAAAAGGTGTCATTAGTCTCGGTATCTTTATTCTTATTGCAATCGTTGCCTGGTGGACAATTACCTCAAATGAGAATATTGGTGGTCAGGCAAAACAGGCAAACGCGAATCATTTCGTCACCGCCTATATGAATGATTTTGAAATGACTGCTATGGATGCAACCGGCTCGCCTGGTTACACTCTCAAAGGCGAATACATGGAAAAGTTTAACGACTCTGACGAAACCCGAATACAGCAGCCCGTTTTCCAGTTATTGCAGACAGATAAACAGTGGAAAATCAGTGCCGATTCCGCTATCGTCCATGATAAAAATGAGACCATACAGTTAAACAGCAACGTTATTATGCAACAACAGAATGTTGCAACCGAAATCACCATCCACACAACTGATTTATTGATACACACAAGAAAACAAATAGCGGAGACGGAAGCCATAGTTAGTATCACGCAAGGTAATTCAAAACTGAGTTCCAACGGCATGATCTTCAACAACATCACCAATGAACTTGAACTTACATCCAATGTTCATGGCAATATTATTTCTAATGACTAAATATTTATTTTTATTCTCTCAGAAACTTTCCCAGAGGAAACTATTCGACTTTTCAAACATCGGATTTTTTATTGCCTGTTTATTTCTAACAAGCTCACTCCTTTTCAGCCAAAACAGCTGGGCAATTAAGCTTGCCGATGAAGAAATCACTATCAGTGCAGACTATATGCAATTAAATGTAGAAACAGGCAACAGTACTTTCACTGGCAATATAGAAATTTCGCAAGGCAACCTGACTTTAACCGGCGACAAAGTCATACTGAAAAGAAGACGCTTAAAAAATGGTGAGAGCGAAGTAGATAAACTAACCATTACTGGACGACCCGCTCGTTATAGTCATATTACCGATGAAGGCAAAACCATTAATGCCGAAAGTAAAAAAATGGTTTATACCGCCAGTATTGGTAAGCTAGTGATGACAACTAACGCACGTCTAATGCAACCAGAAAATCAGGTAAGCAGTCAAAAAATTATTTACGATACATTTAAAAAAATCGTCATTGCTGGCGCTAAAAAACCTGCGTTAACAAATACCTCTACGGATAATTCTACAACAGATGAAGACCAACCCAGTCAGCGGGTGAAAATTACGTTAACCCCAAGAAAAAAATAGCCGAAACATAAATTATCAAACTATTGATAATTAAACACGGATCATTAAACATGGACCATCATCTGACCAGAAAAAATAAAACGTATGCCTAAGCTCAGTGCTAATAATTTAGTTAAATCTTATAAGTCTCGCACCGTTGTCAAAGACGTTTCCTTTTACGTAAATAGTGGCGAAGTCGTTGGTTTACTAGGCCCCAATGGTGCTGGTAAAACCACTAGTTTTTACATGGTTGTCGGTTTGGTACAGCCCAACGAAGGCAGCATAGAACTAAATGACGAGGACATCACTCGCCTGCCCATGCATGCTCGCGCACAACGGGGCATTGGTTATTTACCGCAAGAAGCCTCCGTTTTTAGAAAACTAAGCGTGGAAGATAATATCCTGGCCGTGCTTGAAACTCGGAAAAACCTGTCAAAAAAAGATCAGAAAAATAAACTCAACGCCTTAATCGATGATTTGCAAATAGACCACATCCGCAAAAATACAGGGATGAGCCTCTCCGGTGGCGAACGACGACGCGTGGAAATCGCTCGTGCGCTAGCCTCACAACCCGAATTTATCCTGCTCGATGAGCCTTTTGCGGGCGTTGACCCTATTTCCGTAATAGAAATTCAAAAAATTGTCAAACACTTGATCGAGCGCAATATTGGCGTCTTAATTACCGACCACAATGTCCGTGAAACCCTTGGTATTTGTAACCGCGCCTACATCCTCAGCGACGGTAAAATAATCGCTCAGGGGCAAACGGAGGAAATTCTTTCTAATGAAGAAGTACGAGAAGTATATCTTGGCCGTAATTTTCGTCTATAAAGAGGTTAACTCTAGTAGTATGATGAACTAGTAGTATGATAATTAGCAGTATGATTAAACATAAATAGATGTAACGGAGATTTTAAGACTTATTTCGCTTTATTTTGCGCGCACGCTCTACCTCTGCGAGAAGGCGCCTTCATAGAGGATCGTCGCAGCACAATCAGCAGCAGTAAATTTGTCTAGATACACCATGAAGCCCACTCTTCAGTTAAAACTTGGTCAGCACCTCACCATGACCCCTCAGTTGCAACAGGCAATACGCCTACTGCAACTATCCACACTTGAATTACAAAGCGAAATTCAGCAGGCACTGGAAGAAAATCCTATGCTGGAGCAGGATGAGGACAATTACGAAGCACCCACCGAAAACAACAATGATTTAGCCAAAAGCAAGGACAGCAACAACGAAATCAGCACCGAAAGCGATGACCCACACCTGGATATGAATAACAATCAGGAAATGCCGGATGACCTTGCGGTCGATTCCAGCTGGGAAGATACTTACGATATTACCACTGCAACAGCCGCCACACCCAGCAGCCAGCCAAATGGCGATGCAAACAGCAGCTTTCTGGAAAACCAGAGTGGCGGCGACGATTCGCTAGGCGAGCATTTAATCTGGCAGATGCAAAACGGGCAATTTAGCGATAATGATCAAATCATTGCCATTGCCATCATCGATGCTATCAATGATGACGGCTACCTCACTGAAACTGTTGAAGAAATTTTTGATGGCCTGAAAGACGAATTAGAAATTGACCTCGATGAAGTTGAAACGGTACTGCACCGTGTACAACGTTTTGACCCTGTTGGCGTTGGCGCACGTAACCTGAGAGAATGTTTACTGTTGCAACTTGAGCTTTTTGATGCCCACACCCCTGGTCTGGCCGACGTTAAAAACATCATAGAAAATTATTTAGATTTACTGGGTGCACACGATTATGCCCGTCTGCAGAAAAAAACACGCCGTAACGAAGATCAGCTCAAACGCCTGATTTCATTCATTCAGGCGCTCAACCCTAAACCGGGTGCCAGCATTTCAGGTAATAATGCACAATATGTCATCCCTGATATATTCGTTCGTAAATTCCAGGGACAATGGCATGTCAGCCTTAACCCAGAAACCGCACCCAACCTGAAAATAAACGCGATATACGAAAATCACCTTAAAAAGGCAGGACGCGGTAAGGACAGTAGTTACTTACGCAATAGTTTGCAGGAAGCGCGC
>CAZCOZ010000076.1:0-10702 GCA_964500555.1 uncultured Thiotrichaceae bacterium
TTTTTACGTATCAATATTGGTTGCAGCTAATGCATTTGCTTCAATAAATTCACGACGAGGTTCTACCTGATCACCCATTAACATAGTAAAGACTTCGTCTGCTGCGACGGCATCTTCTATTCGCACCTGTAACATGCGACGGGTTTCGGGATTCATGGTTGTATCCCATAATTGATCCGGGTTCATTTCACCCAGACCTTTATAACGCTGAATGTTTTGTCCTTTTTTCGCTTCGTTAAACAGCCAGTCTATTACCTGGTCGAAGCTTTGCACTAAACCCTGTTTTTCACCGCGTTGAATATAAGCACTATCGGATAATAATGAATCCAGCTTATCGCCCAATGCCGCTATATGACTGTAATCCGTTGATGCAAAAAAGATATTATCCAAAACGTATTCATGCTCTAAACCATGCAGCATTTTGATGACAATCAGGGATAAATTATTATCTTCATCCTTTTTAATTTCTGAGCGATAAGAGACCCCTGATAATTTATATTTTTCTAATGATTTCAACAGCTTATCAGAGTATTGCTGTAGCTGTTCATTGTTATTGAACTCGTCTTTTTTAATACCCTGTATCGTGATTAACTGTTCTAGAATATTAATATCAAAGCGACGACTTAAACGACTAATAATATTTTTTGCCATCAAATAACTGCGGGCTATTTCTTCTAATGCAGTATCTGAAATAGGAGGGACATTTGCAGAAACATATAGTTTTGCACCCGTTAAAGCCTGCTGTAATAAATAGGCATTTAATTCATCATCATCTTTAACGTAACGTTCCTGTTTACCTTTCTTCACTTTATATAAAGGAGGTTGCGCAATATAAATATGACCCCGTTCAACCAGCTCTGTCATTTGACGATAAAAGAAGGTTAATAATAAAGTTCGAATATGTGAGCCATCGACATCCGCATCAGTCATGATAATAATACGATGATAACGTAATTTATCCGGATCATAATCGTCTTTGCCAATACCACAGCCAAGTGCAGTAATTAAAGTGCCCACTTCTGCAGAACCAAGCATTTTATCAAAACGTGCTTTTTCTACATTTAGAATTTTACCTTTAAGCGGCAAAATCGCCTGCGTTTTACGATCGCGACCCTGCTTGGCCGAACCGCCCGCTGAGTCCCCTTCCACTAAGTATATTTCACATAGTGATGGATCTTTTTCCTGACAGTCTGCCAATTTACCTGGTAGACCCGCAATATCCAGCGCCCCTTTACGACGAGTCATTTCGCGGGCTTTTCTTGCTGCTTCGCGTGCACGCGCTGCATCTATAATCTTATCGGTAATGCCTTTTGCATCTGTGGGGTTTTCTAGCAAAAATTCCTGAATTTTTTCTGAAACCAGCGATTCAACAATGCCTTTTACTTCAGAAGAAACCAATTTTTCTTTGGTTTGTGAAGAAAACTTTGGATCAGGTACTTTAACTGAAACTACAGCAGTCAAGCCTTCACGAGCATCATCACCCGAAACAGAAACCTTGGCTTTTTTCGCCGCGCCCTGCTTATCCATAAAGTTATTTAAACTTCGCGTTAATGCACCACGAAAACCAGCTATATGTGAGCCACCATCGCGTTGCGGGATATTATTGGTAAAGGGATAGACATTTTCCTGGTAGGAATCATTCCATTGCATCGCTACTTCAACCACAACATCGTCTTTTTCTTCCTGAAAATAAAGCACATTTGCATGTAATGGCGTCTTATTTTTATTTAAATGCGCGACAAAGGAGCGGATTCCACCTTCGTATTCGAATACATCTTCTTTTTCAGTTCGTTCGTCCGATAAAACAATACGCACACCCGAATTAAGAAAAGACAATTCACGCAATCGTTTACTTAAAATATCGTAGTGATACTCAATGTTATTGAAAATTTCATCACTTGCCCAAAACCGCAGGCTGGTACCTGTTTTATCTGTTTTACCTGTGACAGCTAATGGCGAAACAGGATCACCCATAGCGTATTCCTGTTGATGCGTCTCACCACCACGATGAATCGTTAATTCCAGCTTTTTAGAAAGTGCGTTAACCACTGAAACGCCGACACCATGCAGCCCACCAGAGACTTTATAGGAATTATCGTCAAATTTACCGCCGGCATGCAAAACCGTCAGAATCACTTCTGCGGCTGAAACACCCTCTTCTTCATGAATATCGGTAGGAATACCGCGACCATTGTCCGAAACGCTAATAGAATCATCAGAATGAATTTTTACCTGAATCTCATCACAGTGGCCAGCCAGGGCCTCATCGATAGAGTTATCAACCACCTCAAACACCATATGATGCAAACCCGTGCCATCATCGGTATCACCAATATACATGCCAGGGCGCTTTCTAACGGCATCCAGGCCCTTTAAGACCTTAATACTCGACGAATCGTAGGTGTCGGTTGTACTCATATTTTTAACCACTTATTTGAACTACCGCATTGTAGCAGATTTTGCGGTTTCATACCCTTTGATATCTTCATATTTCAATAACTTACCTGCTTTCAACAAAAAATAATTCCATTCTTATTTCAGCCAGAAATATCACTCTATTTCACTGTTTATTTTGCCATGTTCCACGTGGAACTTCTTTTTTACAGGCCAATGACTTAAATCGATCTGATTCTCTTCAATAGCGGTAATGAATAACTGAATATTCATCTCAGCCAGTACAGAAAGGATTAATTTCCGATGCGCTGCATCAAGTTCTGCAGGAAGATCATCATATAACAACACACAAGGTTTATTTGTCGCTTCACTAAACTGCTTCGCTTGCGCTAAACGCATTAATGCAACAAGCGTTTTTTGTTGACCCCGTGATATACACGTCTGCGCAGACTGACCATTTACTTTAATTGTGATCTCAGCTCTATGCGGTCCATACTGCGTATACCCTTTCATCCTTTCCTTTTGTAAATTTTCTTCCATTAAATCAGACAATCGTTTTTCAGCTGACCAACCCCGTTTATATTCAATACTAACAGTGTCATTATGGAAAAATTGTTTATTTAAATCAATTAGATAAGGTAATAGTTTCTCAAAATACTGCTGTCTTAATTGATCAATATAATGACCTGTATCACTTATTTCTTTATTCCATAACTGACAAACATCAAATTTTTGTTTTGATTTAAGTGCAGCATTACGCTGCATCAATGCTTTCTTAAAACGTTGCCATGCCTGAAAAAATCCATGTTCCACGTGGAACACGCCCCAGTCCAAATATTGACGCCGCTGTGACGGACTGCCTGTAATTAATTTATAACTATCAGGATGTATCGCTAAAACAGGAAATTGTGCTGCAATATCAGAAACCCGTTTGATCGGCTGCTTATTAACTCTTATTTCTGATTTATTACGACTGCGACGGATACCAAGTGGAATAGTTTGCTCTTCTTCTGTTTGAATCTTGGCAACTAGCTGTAAATAAGGACTTTGTCGTAAAATTAAGTCAGTAACATAAGGTGTGCGAAAAGAGCGAATATGGCTGAGGTAATATATTGCTTCTAATAAACTGGTTTTACCCGAAGCATTATCCCCCAAAATCAAATTAACCCCATTTACAGGGGTTAATTGAACTGTTTCCAAATTACGAAAATTTTTTATTTGAAGCTGCGTTAACCGCATAATCAAAAGAACCTGTTTATCATCAGGTTACAATCGCATGGGCATAATTACGTATTTACAGTCATCCTGGTCAGGATAAGTAAGTAGGAAACTGCTATTAGAGTCGCGTAGTGCCGCATTTACCATAGTAGATTGCGTTACGTTTAAAACATCAAGCATATAATTTACATTAAAGCCGATTTCTATATCATCACCATTATAATCAACTTCCAAATCAACATCCGCTTCTTCCTGATCAGGATTTTGCGCCTGTAGTTTAACCAGATCTTTTTCCAGGATTAAACGAATACCTCTATATTTTTCATTGGATAAAATAGACGCTCGAATTAATGCCTGACGCAATTGATCTCTATCGGCAGAAATAACATTATTACCATCTGTGGGAATCACTCGATTGTAATCAGGAAAACGACCATCAATCAGTTTTGATGTAAGCCGTAAACCATCAAATTCAACTTGTAAGTGATTGCTTCCTAAGGTTATTTTAGCAATTTCATCACTATCCTTTAATAAGCGAACCAGTTCTAAAACCCCTTTTCTAGGTAAAATAACCTGTTTAATATCGGCAATATCCGCTGAAGTTTCTTTTTCACAATAAGCTAAACGATGCCCATCCGTTGCGACAGCGCGTAAATAATCTGAGCTAATTTCTAGCATTAAACCATTTAAATAATAACGCACATCTTGCTGAGCCATGGCAAAAGCGGTTTTATCGATAATATCGCTTAAAGTTTTTTGTGCAATTTCAAATTCATAAACACTACTAATATTATCCAGTGATGGAAAATCAGCTGCAGGTAAAGTGGCTAGTGAAAAGCGACTACGACCCGATTGTACTAATGCTTTAGCATCTTTAACACTGAAATTGATTAACGATTCATTGGGTAATGATTTACAGATATCGAGTAATTTACGCGCTGGAACCGTTATTTCACCAGGTTCATCAATAACCATTGCAACATGACTAACGAGTTCGATTTCTAAATCAGTCGCCGTTAAGGTTAATGTGTTCTCCGTTGTCCGCAATAAAACATTAGAAAGTGCAGGCATCGTTTGCCTTTTTTCTACCGCCCCAATAACTTGTTGAAGAGGATTTAGTAGCGTTTCCTTTTCGATCTGAAATTTCATTTTATGACCTATTCTTCGCCTGTATATTATAATTATTTCTTTTTATATATATATTATAGTTATTATTAGTATCACATATTTATGTGGATAACTTTATTTTTACTTTATAAATCAATTTCTTATGTTTATTTTTTATACTTTAGAAATATGGTATTAGTTTAGTTTTAACTGTAGACAGATTGTGGATAAGTTTTTGCTCCAGTTTTATCATTAGCTAATACCTGTTCATTACACATTTTATTAACAGCTTTTAAAGTTGTTAATTAATTACTTAAAACCCGAATCATTTTTTTATAATCATCATTAATTTTGTGATCTAATTCTCTTAGTTCAGCAATCTTTCGACAACCATGTAACACCGTAGTATGGTCACGGCCACCAAAAGCAGCGCCAATTTCTGGCAGGCTATGGTTGGTTAACTCTTTCGACAATGCCATGGCGAGTTGCCTTGGTCGAGTAATTGAACGACTACGTCGACTTGAATGCAAATCAGAGGTTCTAATTTTGTAATATTCAGCAACGGTTTTTTGAATATTTTCTATGGTGATTGTGCGATCCTGAATTGCGATTAAATCACGCAGTGCTTCTTTAGCAAACTCGAGTGTGATGGGTGATGCGGTAAAATTAGCGGTTGCAAGTACACGACGAAAAGCACCTTCTAACTCTCGTATATTAGAGCGAATGCGTTTTGCAATAAAAAATGCGACGTCATCTGGCAGAACATTGTTTGCTTCTTCTGCTTTTTTATGCAGGATGGCCACGCGCGTTTCCAGATCAGGGGGCTCAATACAAACGGGTAATCCCCAACCAAAACGTGAACGTAATCGCTCATCTAAACCATCAACTTCTTTGGGGTAACGATCGCAGGTCAAAATAATCTGGCTACCCTCTTCCAGTAAAGTATTAAAGGTATGAAAAAACTCTTCCTGAGAACGTTCTTTACCTGCAAAAAACTGAATATCATCCACCATAATGCAATCAAGCGAGCGATAGTATTGCTTAAATGCATCAATAGTATTGTGTTGCAGCGCTTTAACCATTTGACTAACAAAACGTTCAGAATGAATGTATGTTATTCGTGCATTGGGCCTATTTTTTAACATAGCATTGCCAATTGCATGAATTAAATGAGTTTTTCCTAAACCGACACCACCATAGAAAAACAAAGGGTTATAAGCTGAAGCAGGATTTTCAGCGACTTGTTGCGAAGCTGCTTTTGCTAGCTGGTTTGATTTGCCCTCTACAAAGCTATCAAAAGTAAATAAAGGGTTTAGGTTGTGATTAATCGCCGTTTGTTTTGTTAATGGCCTTTTGTTATGAATAAAAGGTTGAGATTCAGCAATATTATTGATGCTTTGTTTCTCGATATTTTCTTCAACGGGAGGTTTGCTTGCTATGTTATTCTGGCTACCGATTTCAATATTCAACTGGACGGATTGTTCGGGATCAAGTTCAAGCAAAATAGTCTGAATTTTTTCATGAAAATTTTGTTTAACCCAGTCCTGAACAAAGCGATTGGGTGCTAATAGTTTGATTTGATTGCTTTCTTCGACAACCTGTAGCGGGCGAATCCAGGTATTGAGTTGCTGGTTGGTGAGTTCCTGTTCTAATCGTTGTAAGCAATTGGGCCACATTGTTTTGCTCACACGGACTAACCTCACATTGGTTAAGAATCATACAACCAACGGGATGATTCAGGGGTTCAGAAATTCGGTTTGAATTCCAGTTTGAATTTTTGTTTAAATTTTCAAAGGGGAACTGATTCTATACCGGTTAAAACGACTTATCCACAAGATAAAATGAATAATCGGCTTATTATCTTGCCATGATGAATCAATTGTTTTAAAAACAAGCAATTAAGCGAAAGAAAAATTTCTATCTATCATTTCTGTCTAGTAGTGTTCGAAAGATATGATTTTGTTTTGACTAAACCCCTAAGCACACGTAAAATGCGCGGTTCGCTGAAACACTGTTAGCAAATTTTTTAATTAGGTTTTTAAGTCATGAAAAGAACATTCCAACCCAGTTGTTTAAAACGTGCCAGAACACATGGTTTTCGTGCGCGTAGCCGTACAGTTGGTGGTCGTAGGGTATTAAAAGCGCGTCGTGCTAAAGGTCGTCATAGTTTAACTGTTTAAAATTTATTAATTCGTGTTGAATAATACGTATTTGATAAGTAACAGAAATTAACGACAAATTATCATACGGGTTATCTAAAACAGGAGAATTTGGAGACGTTAAAGATGGTCTTCACACATGTTTTCGAGTGCGTATTTAAGCATGTCTTCAAATAAGTTTTTAAAAGAAGGTAACTCAAATTTTCCCCTGGCCGGTTTACCTAAACAGGCTAAATTATTAAAAGCGGCTGAGTTTAATTACGTTTTTGATAATGCGGTTCGTTCCTCAGATCGCTATTTTACGGTTCTTGCTCGTCCGAATGTATTATTACATGCGCGACTAGGCATGGCTTTTACTAAAAAGCGGGTGAAGTTAGCAGTAACACGAAATCGACTAAAGCGTATAACACGAGAAAGTTTTCGTTTAACTCAGGAAAAATTTGCTGCTGACTTTATTGTATTAGCTGGTACAAAATGTGCCCAGGCGAGCAATCAGGAACTTTTTAAATCTTTGGAAAAACACTGGCAAGATCTCAATAAAAAATGCGCAAAATTATGATCATTATTATTCGGGGCTATCAATATCTGATTAGCCCTTACCTCGCGCCAAGTTGTCGTTACACCCCAAGTTGTTCAGAATATGCGATTGAAGCTTTTCAACGCTTCGGTTTTTTTCGTGGTTTAAATTTATCTGTACGACGAATTGTCAGCTGCAATCCCTGGCATCATGGTGGACACGATCCCGTACCGACATCAGCACACACACAAATTAACAAACAAAATTAATCAAGAATATTAACCAAGAATTAATTTAAAAATAACTATCTGGAATTTTAATGGGTAATCATCGCTTACTTTTATACTTTACGCTGTTCTTCGTTACCTACATGATTTGGGCGCAATGGCAGATGGCTTATGGTCCCAAACCTGAAATGCGCCCAGACGTTGTTGCTCAAAATGGCGAAAATCAAGCGGCCAATACAAATGGTGTTGTTCCTCAGGCGGTTCCTTCAGAAAATAATAATGTATCAGCTTCACCGCTTACACAGGGAGCTGCGGGTGAAGTTGCGAGTAAAGGCCAGCGCATAAAAGTTGTTACCGATGTATTGGAAGTCGAAATTGATACGCAAGGCGGTGATATAAGGAGAGTGCTTTTACGTGACTATGCAGTAACTGCCGACGAACCAGAAATTAAATTAGTTTTATTAACCGATGAAAAAATTAATTATCAAATTGCACAATCAGGTTTGGTTTCGGTTAATAAAGGCTCAGCGCCATCACATAATGCCATTTATCAAAGTGAGAAAAATGAATACCGTTTAGCAGAAGGGGAAGACAGTATTGATATACCTTTATACTGGCAAAATGAAAACGGTGTAAAAGTTAAAAAAGTCATTCGCTTCAGACGCGATGATTATGTTATCGATGTTGATTATTTTATTGCCGCAGGCGCAGAAACCTGGAGTGGAAGTGACTACATGCAAGTTACTCGAGCCCGTCCCGATGAAAGCAACGCTAATTTCTTTATTCATACCTATACAGGTGGCGTGATTTATAACGATGAAATTAAATATGAAAAATATGATTTTGGTGATATTGCAGAAAAAGACTTAAGTTATCAGTTGAAAGATGGCTGGTTAGCCATGATTCAGCACTACTTTTTGGTGGCGTGGATTCCTGAAGATGGAAAAGATAATTTATATTTTAGCCGTTACAACCAAACAAAAAATCATTACACACTGGGTGCTCGTACATCCGCAACAACTATTGCTGCGGGTGAAACCGGACAAATTAGTTCGCGTTTAGTCTTAGGGCCAAAGCTACAGAACAGATTAGAAGAAATTGAACCAGGATTAGATCTGACCGTTGATTATGGTGTATTAACTATTTTTGCAAAACCGCTTTTCTGGTTGTTAGATTTCTTTCATGGCATTTTTCATAACTGGGGTTGGGCGATTATATTTTTAACGCTCACCGTAAAGATAGTCTTTTATAAATTGTCAGAAATGAGTTATCGCTCAATGGCAAAAATGCGCAAAGTGGCCCCGCGTATTAAAGCCATGAAAGAACAATACGGTGATGATCGCGCTGCCATGAGCAAAGCGATGATGGATATGTACAAACGCGAAAAGATAAACCCAATGGGTGGTTGTTTTCCGATACTGGTACAAATGCCGGTCTTCATTTCGCTTTACTGGGTTTTATTAGAAAGCGTAGAAATGCGCCATGCACCTTTTGTTTTATGGCTAACCAATCTAACCGATAAAGACCCGTATTTTGTATTGCCAGTGCTTATGGGTATATCAATGTACTTACAACAAAAACTAAACCCTGCTCCGATTGATCCGATTCAGCAAAAAGTTTTTCAGGTGATGCCTTATGCTTTTACCGTCATGTTTGCCTTCTTCCCATCGGGTTTAGTGCTTTACTGGGTAGTGAATAATATTCTGTCGATTGCACAGCAATATGTGATTACTAAACGCATAGAGAATAGTTAGAACGAAATATATTAGTGGTAAATGATTTGAACGTTTATTTCTAATAAATTAAAAACCGAAAATGAATAACGATACCATTGCCGCCATAGCCACACCATCAGGCCAGGGCGGTGTAGGTATTATTCGTATTTCAGGTTCCAAAGCGGCGTCCGTCGCAGAAAAAATATCAGGTCTATGCCCTGCTCCGCGTTTTGCACATTATGGTAATTTTGTCGATAAAGATAAAACGGTCATTGATAGCGGGCTCACTTTGTATTTTAAAAAACCGTTTTCATTTACTGGCGAAGATATTGTTGAGTTTCAGGCGCATGGCGGTCCGATTGTTCTGGATTTATTATTAAAAGAAATATTACAATATAATGTTCGCCCAGCACGCGCAGGCGAATTTTCTGAACGCGCTTTTTTAAATGACAAAATCGATCTAACGCAGGCAGAAGCCATTGCTGATTTAATCGCTGCCGATAGTGAACAAGCTGCCCGTGCAGCAACGCGATCAATGCAAGGTGAATTTTCTGCTGTTATCCATCAGTTAGTAGAGGCTTTAACGCACCTAAGAATTCATGTTGAATCTGCATTAGATTTTCCAGAAGAAGAAATTGATTTTTTAGCCGACACCGCCATTGCAGAACAACTCGATCAGGTAACAAAAAAACTACAGAAAGTAAAACGCTCAGCACAACAAGGTCGCCTGCTTAAAGAAGGCATGACAGTTGTCATCGCAGGAAAACCCAACGCAGGCAAATCAAGTTTATTAAACCAGCTTGCCGGACAGGAATCAGCAATCGTAACCGAAATTGCAGGAACTACGCGCGACATCTTACGCGAACATATACAGATTGATGGTCTGCCATTACACATTATCGATACCGCAGGTTTACGAGAAAGCGATGACATTGTAGAACAGGAAGGCATAAAACGCGCAAAACAGGCTATCGAAAAAGCCGATCGCGTATTATTTATAATAGATGTAAATGATGATGACAAAACGGCTGACCAGATATTGCTAGAAAATATTCCAGCCAATATTGGAGTTACCTCTGTTTATAATAAAATAGATAAAGGAAAACACAGCGCCGACATTATCGAACAGGATAAAACAAAAATTTATTTATCCGCAAAAACAGGTGATGGTGTTGAGTTATTAAAACAACACCTGAAACAATGTATGGGCTATCAACAAAAAAATGAAGGCCAGTTTATCGCACGCCGCCGACACCTGGATGCCATCGACACAGCAGAAAAACATTTAGCAATCGCACACAAAAACCTGCATCATTTAAAAGCAGGTGAACTACTGGCAGAAGAACTACGCCTAACACAAGAAGC
>CAZCOZ010000077.1:0-4871 GCA_964500555.1 uncultured Thiotrichaceae bacterium
TCGTAACGGATGAAGCTATTTTTATGCTATTCTTTTTGTTTTTAACCTCCGATAAAATACCCAGATAGAAGACCCAATGAAAGACAGCGATCAGCAAGCCAAAACGATTTATCTTAGTGATTATAAAGAGCCCGATTACTGGATTGATCAGGTTGATCTGACGTTTGAATTAGCGGAAGAAAAGACGCGCGTGGTTTCGGTTTTGCAGGTTAGAAAACGTATTACTACAGAATCGAGGCCATTAGTTTTAAATGGCGAATTGCTTGAGATGGGTTATGTAAAGATTGAGGGTGTCGAGCAAAATTCCGATACTTATAAAGTTACTGAAACAACATTGACGTTACAGGAATTACCCAATACTTTTGTCTTAGAAATTGAAGCTTTCATAAAACCACAGGAAAATTTTTCTCTGGAAGGCTTATATAAATCCAGTGGTAATTTTTGTACTCAATGTGAAGCAGAAGGCTTTAGAAAAATCACCTACTTTCTTGATCGCCCTGATGTGATGGCATTGTTTACCACCACCATTATTGCAGATAAGAAAAAGTACCCTGTACTTTTATCCAACGGTAATCCTGTCGAACGGGGTGATTACGATGACGGTCGCCATTGGGCAAAATGGCAGGACCCTTTCAAGAAACCCTGTTATTTATTTGCACTGGTTGCGGGTGATTTAGAATTTATCGAAGATCGCTTCACCACGATGAAAGGGCGTGATGTGTTATGCCGTATTTATGTAGAAAAACATAATGTCGATAAATGTGATCACGCCATGGCATCGCTTAAACGTTCGATGAAATGGGATGAAGATACGTTTGGTCGAGAATATGATTTAGAGGTGTATAACATTGTCGCCGTTGACGACTTCAATATGGGTGCAATGGAGAATAAGGGGTTGAATGTTTTTAATTCAAAATATGTTCTTGCGAAACAGGATACTGCAACCGATACTGACTTTATAGGTATAGAAGGTGTTATTGGTCATGAGTATTTTCACAACTGGAGTGGTAATCGCGTTACCTGTCGTGACTGGTTTCAATTAACCTTAAAAGAAGGCTTAACTGTTTTTCGCGATCAGCAATTTACGGCGGACATGAATTCGGCAGCACCGAAACGAATTGATGATGTGAATATTCTAAGGATGGCTCAGTTTGCAGAAGATGCGGGTCCCATGGCACATCCCATTCAACCTGATGCGTATCAGGAAATTAATAATTTTTATACTTCTACGGTTTATAACAAAGGCGCAGAAGTCATTCGTATGATTCACAGCTTTTTGGGAAAAGAAAAATTCAGACAGGGAATGGATTTGTATTTTGAACGTCATGATGGTCAGGCGGTGACTACGGAAGAATTTATTAGCGCGATGGAAGCGGTTAGCAAAGTGGATTTACAGCAGTTTAGACGATGGTATAAACAGGCCGGTACGCCAGTCGTTTCGGTGATTGAAGAATATAACGATGCATCTAATACTTATAACGTAACCTTATCTCAAAAAACACCGGCAACACCGAAGCAGAAGGAAAAGCTTCCATTTCATATGCCAGTAAAAGTGAGCTTAATGAATCAACAGGCAGAGTTGATACCATTATCTATTCGTACTGACGATGGAATAGACATGGAAACAGAAGTGACTAATGAAAACGTTACTGAAAACTGTACGATTTTAAATTTGACTTTAAATTTTGATAGGGACGAACAACGTTTTGAGTTTAATAATGTAACAGAAAAACCCGTGCTTTCAATTTTTCAGGGTTTCTCCGCGCCGATTAAATTACATTTTGAGCGCAGTGATGAAGAGCTTGCATTTTGTATGGCGAATGAAACAGACGACTTTAATCGTTGGGAAGCAGGGCAGCAATTATCGACACGATTAATTTTGTCGATGGTTGAACGCATTAATAATAATGAAGGCTTGAGTCTACCAGCGTATTACATCGATGCCTGTCGACAAACATTAAACAACAAAAACTTGGATAAAGCCTTAATGGCGAGAGCGATAACCTTGCCATCATTGAGTTATGTTGGCGAAATGATGCCGGTGATTGATGTTGACGCCATTCACCAGGCCAGAGAATTTATTTATTTGCAGTTGGCGAAAGAACTCAGCGATGATCTGTTACGTGTCTATAAAGAAAACACCCAGAGTGAATTTAGTCTATCACCTGAAGACATGGCTAAACGATTTTTGCGTAATCAGGCTTTGTCATACATTATGTATTTAGGTGAACAGGGCGAATCATTGGCGTTGTCGCAATATCAATCGGCAGATAATATGACAGATCAAATGGCTGCTTTTAGAGCTTTAGTGATACATGAAACGGCCAGTGCCGAAAAAACAATAGACGATTTTTATCAACAATGGCAGCATGATAATTTAGTGATGGATAAATGGTTTACCGTGCAGGCAACCAATCCGAATAAATCAACAATGAAAAAAGTCGAACAGTTATTTGATCATGCTGATTTTGATATTAAAAATCCTAACAGGGTGCGTGCGTTATTAGGCGTTTTTTGTGCTGCCAACCCAGTTTGTTTCCACGATGAAAGTGGTTTTGGTTATCATTTGTTAGGGCGTTATATTGAAACCATCGATAGTATGAATCCACAAATTGCTTCTCGTCTATGTTCACCTTTAACGCGCTGGAAACGTCATAATACGCATCGTCAGGGGCTGATGAAAGCAGAGTTACAACGCTTAATCGACTTACCCAAACTGTCCAGGGACGTCGCTGAAATGGTAGAGAAAAGCATGAAATAATTTTCTTCTTTCTCTCCAGAATCTATTGGTATTTTCTAACTTAAGATAGCTTTGACTATTGTCGGAGTCATTTTTTTTAATAAACTTCCGACAAGTGGTTGATTGTGCTGAGGATGTCTCACATTTATTTATCCTTTTATTTCAATATCGTGGCGAGTAGGCAACATTGTGACTACACTTGAATCATATAATAAAAGTACCAGTTGACTTAATTCAATAGAAACTGAATATATTCAGTGTATTTTAAGTCAATGCAGTAGGAGTTTTGATTTATGACGAATGTAGTTTCTCTTTTTGGCGACACGCAAAAATACGAAGAAAGACCGGTTGTGGTTTTAGCCGATGACGATCCTTCAATCCGTTTGATGGTACGTCATGTATTGGAATCGGAAGAATTTGATATTATCGAAGCGGCTGATGGGATCGAAGCGATTAAAGCCGTTGAAAAACACCATCCAGCACTTATTTTACTGGATGCAGTGATGCCGGGTATTGATGGTTTCACTACCTGTCAACAAATCAAAGAAAAAGGTTTTACTGATATTCCTGTGATGATGATTACCGGTCTTGATGATGATGCTTCTGTTGAGCGCGCCTATGAAGTGGGTGCGATTGATTTCATTACCAAACCAATCAAATGGGCGGTGCTTAAACATCGCGTGAAATCTGTCGTTGCAAAAGTTATTGCAGAGCGCAAAGTAAACTTACTTGCCTATCGCGATACGCTGACTGATTTACCCAATCGTTTATTATTTGCTGATCGTTTAGAGCAGGCAACCATACGTGCTGAACGCAGTAAAACATCGATGGCACTTATGCTAATTGATATCGATGATTTTAAACTGGTGAATGATTCATTCGGTCATGAAGCGGGTGATAAACTAATTAAAGCAGTGGGTGATTTAATTTCCAAGTCATTACGGCGAGCAGATACTATTGCGCGATTAGGTGGCGATGAATTCGCGGTTATTATCGAAGATATTAATGGCGCGGATGATGCCATTTCTATTGCTGATAATTTAACAACAATTTTAGAACACAATGTTCGTCTTGATGATCAGGAAACGTATACCAGTGCATCCATTGGTATTGCAATCTTTCCTGAGGATGGCGACGATGCGCGCGTATTACTTAAAAATGCTGATACAGCGATGTTCCGTGCAAAAGAGAACGGTCGTCACTGTTTCCAGTTTTATAAGCCGGAAATGAGTGTCAGTGCGATGGCGCGTTTGGACCTGGAAAATAGTCTAAAAGCCGCTTTTGAAAATGATGAGTTCCTTATTCATTATCAACCAGTGATTGATATCCATAAAAATGAAGTGGCGAGTGTTGAAGCCTTATTACGTTGGCAGCATCCCGATAAAGGGATGATTCATCCTGATGATTTTGTTTCAGCTGCTGAAGAAAGTGGTTTAATCGTTCCCATCGGCGAATGGATGATTTCAAGTGTTTGTAAACAAATTAGTGCTTGGGAAAAGGCCGGCTTAGAGGATCAAAATGTTTCGATTAATATCTCGCCACGCCAGTTTAAAGAGCAGGATATCGTTACAGTTTTTACACAGGCACTTGCGGAAAATAATCTTGAAGGGAGTTCGGTATCAGTTGAAATTACAGAGCGTACATTAATTGATAACGTCGGTGAAGTAGAAAAGACACTGAAAAAATTACGTGATATGGGCATTAAAGTATTGCTCGACGATTTCGGAACGGGTTATGCATCACTGGCGTTTCTAAAAAAATTCCCCATTGATATTGTTAAAATTGATAATACTTTTATTGCGGGGATACCAGACAACCGTGAAGATTCCGCTATTGTTAATGCGATCGCGGGCTTAACGCGCGGTTTGGAGTTAACGCTACTCGCTGAGGGTGTTGAGAATGATCGTCAGTTGGATATGTTGAAGAGTATCGGTTGTAGTTATGCGCAAGGTTTTTACTGGAGTAAAGCGTTACCAGGCGCTGAGTATGAACAGTTTTATATGAATCAGATATATAATCTTGGTTAATCGTTAAGACAAGCACTGGCTATATTTATATAATTAAAACATATAACTAAAAAAGCCGCTGACCTGATAAAGTGAACATTATCAGGTCAGCGGCTTTTTAATTG
>CAZCOZ010000077.1:4971-10670 GCA_964500555.1 uncultured Thiotrichaceae bacterium
AGAAACATGACATATTTATCAGAAACATAAAAACATGAATATTTTAATCACCGGTGCGAATCGCGGAATCGGTCTGGAAATGGTGCGTTATGCTATGGAGCAAGGTTGGCGTGTTTTCGCCTGTTGCCGTAACCCGCATAATGCCGATAACTTATTCCGCATAGCAAAACTTTCTAATGGTCAAATCAGTGTTCATATCGCCGACATGCAGGAGCTTAGTACTATTCAGGCACTGTCATACGAACTTCGTAATGATCCAATAGATATGTTGATTAATAATGCAGGTATTTATGGTTCAGATAAAAATAAGTTTGGTGGCGTTGATGCTGATAGCTGGCTGCAGGCGTTTCAGATAAATTGTATCGCACCATTAAAAATGGTCGAAGCGTTTTCACATCAACTAGATATGGGCCAACGTAAACTGGTTGCGTGTCTTAGTAGCAAAATGGGCAGTATGGCGGATAATGGATATGGTGCCAGTTATATTTATCGCTCTAGTAAAGCGGCATTGAACGCGGTAGTAAAAAGTTTATCTATTGATCTTAAGCAGAAAAATATTATCAGTGTTGCCCTGCATCCCGGTTGGGTTAAAACGGAAATGGGTGGTGATAATGCAGAAATTTCTACGCGCGAATCAGTTGAAAAAATGTTTAAAAATTTATCGACCTTAACGATAAAAGACAGTGGCCGTTTTATTGATATTGATGGTAGTGATATTCCCTGGTAGGCAATATTAATAGGCAACTTTAATAGATGAGAAATTATGTTTGTTGATATAGAAAAATTAAAAACCTTAGTCAAACGTGCTGCACATGAAGAATTATTGACAGAGTTTGGTCATTCCAAATATGAATACAAAGAAGATGGCAGTGTTGTTACACCTGCTGATTTTGCTATGCAAAATCGGCTGGAAAAAGAGTTAAAACAGCATTGGCCACAGTATGAAATACTGGGTGAAGAAATGACAGAAGCCGAGCAGCAGAAAGTTATTGATCAGAGTGTAGAGGATATAAATGTTGACGGTTACTGGTGTATTGACCCATTGGATGGAACCAGTAATTTTGCCGCAAGGTTGCCTTTTTTTGCTGTATCCATAGCCTTAATTATGAATAAAAAACAGCAGTTAGGTCTTATCTACGATCCGATACGAGAAGAAATGTTTACTGCGATAAAAGGTGAAGGCGCTTATTTGAATGATCAACGGATTGATCATTCGCACATGAAATTTACTCAGAAAAAGCCGGTTATCGCCGAAATAGATTTAAAAAGATTGCCTAAAGAGATTGCGGTAAAACTTGTTTCTGAAAGTATTTTTGCATCGCAAAGAAATATTGGTTCGTCAGCCATGGACTGGTGCTGGATGGCAGCAGGGCGATTTGATATTTATTTGCATGGCGGGCAAAAATTATGGGATTACGCTGCAGGTAGTTTGATTTTTAGCGAAGCAGGTGGTCACTCGGTTGCTTTAGATAATGAAAATGTATTTCGTGGTCAGCTAGAAGTGAGGTCGGTACTGGCCTGTTATGACAAAAAGTTATTTGACTACTGGCATCAGTGGTTAGGGATTCCATTGAAATAGGGTGTATTTGCGGACTCGTGTTGTTAGTTTTTATAGTTATTCAATAAAAAAGCCATGTCGCTAGTAAGCAATCATGGCTTTTTTTGAGTAAACCGACATTATTTGTTATTCATGATATCGCAGGTTTACCTGCTTCAGGTATTAACGAGCAGCAATAGTTGATTTACGAATCATTCCTCTAATTTTTTCTTCTAGTTTTTCCTTATCGCTACCACGAAACCCCAAGTTTGCATAAACCACATTACCCTGTTTATCGATGATGTAAGAACTTGGCATAGCTTTTACATTGTAGCTTTCAGCCGTGCTGCCTTGAGGGTCAAAAGCCACATCGAAGTTCGCAGGAATCTGTTGTAAAAATTTATTCGCTTTAGCACGTGATTCATCGAGATTGATTGCAATGACTTTAAAACCTTCATTACCGTACATAGACTGCATTTTATTCATCCAGGTAAATGATTTTCGGCAAGGCTGGCACCAGGATGCCCAAAAGTCTAAATATACAATTTGGCCTTTGTAGTCAGAGAGATTAATTTCCTGTTGCTGACCGTTTTGTTGCTGACCGTCTAAAGTAAATCCAGGGGCTGTTTCTGAGAGGGCATAACCACTACCGAAAATACCGTACAGGCTAAAAGTAACGAGGCTTATGCGAATAAGAGAAGCAAACATATATAACTCCAAAATAATTGTCAAAAATAGAGCTCAATCTGTAAATTGACATTACGCGTCGTTGCGACATGTCATTATTTACATGATGCTCAAGGTTATTTGATGAGTAGTTTTGGAACAGTTGAGGTGTCAGTGACTTGATTGCACGCTGAATAGCGATTACTTTACTGACACTTACCAACAACTATAGCACTAAATCATCAAATTTATAGTCAGGGCATAAAAAAGGATGTTTATAAAAATAAGACTGTTAAATTCAATGAGTTACCAAAGTGTGGAACCGCAGAACACGTCACAATAATGAATGTGATCCTGATGGTATTCTGCTGACCTTTTAAGGAACGAATGGACTTTAATGGGATCGTACAGTGTACTTAGTAATTAAACCCGTATTATTTTTACTGCGTTATTTTTATTTTGTTCTCAACGTATTTAATGGTGAATACTTCTGCGTAAGCTAGTATTCGTTAGAAATATTTTTACTACCTACTACTTCAAATTTATTACTTAAAAGCACATTGATTATTTTATGACTCCTGTACTCATAGACACCCGCAGCTGGTTAAAGTTTGGTTTTATTACGGTATTTTTGTCCTCAACTATTTTTGCGACTGGTTTTTTCTTTGGTTATCAAAAAGCTACTGTACATAATCAAATAGATAGCGAACAAACTGATAGTAAAGTAGTTGCATTATTATTACCCGAGGAGAATGCGGATACCAATATTTCAGTCGAGCCTGTGGTACCTGGTGTTATCGAAGAAGGGGAAGATATAGATGTTGATCAAGCGGAAAATTCAAAGGCATCGGCGTCTGTTGAAGATGGTGCTGAATTGGACATAGCTGAATTGAAGATGGCCGAATTGAAAAGTACCAGTCAGAAAGATTTGGCATCAGACGAATCAATGTCTGTAACGAAAGAAATACCTGTCGTCCAGACAGCAGCTAAAGAAAGTGTACTGAACAGTCCAAATGATACTAGCCTTATTCTGGATGAAATGGACAATATAAAATACTCAATTCAAGTTGGTGTGTATGGTCGGCTATCAAGTGCCGAAAAAGTGGCAACAGAGTTGAAAGCCGAGAACTTTGATGTTTATATTACAGAGTACATTAATAAAAGTAATAAGGTACGTTATAACGTAAGGCTAGGTTATTTCGTTGATAAAAAGGCATCTTTACCCACTTTGTCTCGCTTTAGAAGGGAGCAAAGAAGTGATGCCTATGTCGTTAAGTTCTCTGCTGATGCAATCATTGAAATTGTGAACGAAGAATCAATCTAGTGGATGAAAGTGTGATGATTAAAGATAAAGCTTTATCGTTGGCTATTGCCGTTATCAGCAATACGTTTCCTGATTAGTTTGATACGGCTATAAATAGTTATCGTTACAGAATTAAAGATATTCATTATTATTTTTAAGACGGCATGCCAGAAAAAATAAAAGTCTTAAGTTTTGATCTCGACGATACATTGTGGCCATGTTATCCCACGATTAAACGTGCGGAAAAAATGCTGTATCAATGGTTAGCTGAAAATCAGCCTGCAATTACTGAACAATATTCCGCAGAACAGTTACGTGAAAAGCGCAAACTTTTGTTACGTCAACAGCCAGAAATTGCACACGACCTATCACTGTTACGAATAAAATCATTTGAACAACTTGCCGAAGAACTTAATCTGACGAACGACTGGTTTCATGTGGCCTTCAATATTTTTTATGAAGCACGACAACAGGTCACTTTATTTGATGATGTAAAACCGGTTTTAGATCAGCTTAAAACTGACTTTCAACTGGTGAGTGTAACCAACGGCAATGCGGATGCGGATAAAACCGGTATTTCACACTGGTTTGATTTTTCGCTGAATTCGATAGGGGTTGGTAAGTTGAAATCTGAACCTGAAATTTACCAGCAGATACATACGCTGACGAATACTGAACCATGCCAAATGGTACATATTGGTGACGATCCGATTAACGATATTGCAGGTGCAAAGTCTGCCGGTAGTTATGCGATCTGGTTGAATCGAGAACGTAAACCGTGGGCTCTGGATAGCGAACAGCCTGATGCAGAAATCACCACATTGCATGAATTGAACGATGCGCTACAGAAACTAAATATGACTGCATAAAGCGATAAAGAAAAATATAAAGATACACATTTTACCTACCTGTAAGCCGGTTTTCGCCGAGATAGTTTGTAGATATTACGATATAATCACCACATATTTATGCATAATTGAAGCAATTTATGCCCGTCTTTTGATGTGAGGTATAAATGTGATTGAGTTTAGAACAGAGTAAAACCATGATTTTTAAAACCGATGATGTCCGTATAACTGGCCTGAAGGAAGTGCTTCCGCCGATGGAATTGCATGAAGAATTTCCAATGGACGAGCGTGCGTCTGAAACGGTCTACCATGCTCGTGATGCGATACATAACATCCTGCATGGTGAGGATGATCGTCTTGTTGTGGTAGTGGGACCATGCTCCGTTCATGATCCTGATGCAGCGCGAGAATATGCAAAGGGTTTAAAAGGTTTAATGCATGAGCTCGCCGATGATCTATGCATCATCATGCGTGTCTATTTTGAAAAACCGCGAACTACCGTTGGTTGGAAAGGCCTGATTAACGATCCAGACTTAGATGAGAGTTTTAAAATCAATAAAGGCTTACGTCTAGCGCGTGAGTTACTTCGTGATTTAGCGGTTGAAGGCATACCCACAGGAACAGAGTACCTTGATTTGATTAGCCCGCAGTATATCGCTGATTTAGTGAGCTGGGGCGCAATCGGTGCCAGAACAACAGAGAGTCAGGGACATCGCGAACTGGCATCCGGTTTATCCTGTCCAGTAGGATTTAAAAACAGCACTGATGGTGGATTTAAGATCGCTATTGATGCGGTTAGTGCCGCATCAAATCCGCATGTGTTTATGTCGTTAAACAAAAAAGGACATTCCGCCATTTTTTCCACCAAAGGTAATAATGATTGCCACATTATTTTACGTGGTGGCAAACAGCCCAATTATGATGCAAAAAATATTCAATATGCAGCCGAGCAGTTAGAAAAATACGGCTTAAAAGCGCAGATGATGGTGGACTGTTCACACGCTAACAGCATGAAAGATTTTCGTCGTCAGGTGGATGTTTGTGAAAATATTAGTGGGCAAATTGCCAATGGCGAAAATCGTATTATGGGTGTGATGCTAGAAAGCCATATAGTAGAAGGGCGGCAAGATGTAATAGAAGGGCAATCATTAACCTATGGACAAAGCATCACCGATGCCTGCATTTCGTGGGAAACAACGAAAACGTGTTTGCGTGATTTAGCTGAAGCGGTGAGAAAACGTCGACAGATGAATGCTCAGCAGGTCAGTGCTTAACTAGAGAACAATATCAGATTTCGTATCAGTCAGTATTTTAGTCACCTCAGCCCTTTCAAAAAAAGTCTTTA
>CAZCOZ010000078.1:0-10664 GCA_964500555.1 uncultured Thiotrichaceae bacterium
GATTGCAAAAAGAGAGATAGCAAGAAGCGAGATGAATTGCGTGCGTAATCGCGCAGTCCATCTTCCAGAGATTGTTCAACCGAAAAATTTGCCAATGATGTTGTCAGGGATGTCGTCAGGAAATTTTTTGAGCAGTTTCTGGAAGATGTTATTTAAGATGCCTTGTAATGGAATAATAAGTAACGGCATAAAAAGTTTTCTATCATTTACTTTACTAGTAACACCATTATTAACCGCTTCATTCAACGCGCAGGCAGTACCCGCCGGTACGATTATTACTAATACGGCAACTGCGAATTATGTTTTTGCCGGTTCGCCAGGAAATACGACAAGTAATCCAGTAACAGTTACAACGACAAGTCTTATCGTGCCGACAGCATCAACATTAGCGCTATATCAATACGACTCGACAGCAACCAGTAGTTTCACGCCAACAGTTGTTACCCAAAATGCAACCAGTGGGCCTCCTGGAGCAGGGTTTGTTTTATCTCCTGATCCTGTAATACCACTTGTTGGCGGAGGTTCAACAGTACTAGCGGTAACAGATCCGCAGCCGCTAAATATTGCAGAGTTATATAGTACCGGTGAACCCATTTTTATTCGTGTTGATGATGGTGATCAAAATATTGATCCCTTAGTGGTTGATACGGTGCGCGTTGTTATCACCAGTTCAACCGGTGATGAAGAAGAATTAATTTTGACAGAAACAGGTATTGATACGGGTATCTTTGCAGGTTATGTGCAATCAACACAAAACGCTGTAACTCAATACGATGGCTTAATAAGTCTAGGTGAAGATACGAATGTTTCAGCGACCTATACTGATCCATCTGATCCAGCCGATATAAGTAATGACACAACACTGGTCGATCCATTTGGTGTTGTCTTTAGTAGTCTGGATGGTGCTTTACTGGATGGTGCAAGCGTCACGATTTTAGATTCAAGTGGTAACCCTGCATCCGTGTTTGGCGATGATGGCGTGAGTATTTATCCCAGTACGATTATCACAGGAAGTAGTGCGACTGATAGTGGCGGTACTATTTACATCTTCCCTCCGGGTGGTTATCGTTTCCCTCGGCTTGCACCGGGAAATTACAGTTTGCTGGTGGTTGCACCTGCGGGTTTTGAAGGACCTTCGAGCAAAACCAAAGCGGAATTAGATGCGCTATTTGTTAATACGTTTACATTGGACAGCAACGCTTCGTTTGCTCTTGGTTTTACCTTGCTGCCGGGCTTACCATTGCATGTTGATATTCCTCTCGATGTTGCCGATTCAAATTTGGTTATTAGTAAGACAGTGTCGAAAGATACCGCTGCGATTGGTGACTTTGTTCAGTACACCCTCAATATTCAAAATATCGATACATTGGCAGCAAGTGGAATTGAAGTTTTCGATACCTTGCCTGTTGGTTTACGCTACCAGAATGGTTCGACACGTATTGCGGGTGTTGTTTCAGCCAACCCAATAATTGGTAGTGATGGGCGTAGCTTGAAATTTAGTGTGGGGTCTGTCGCTGCAGGGGAGTCTATGCAGGTTACTTATGTTACTGAATTAACGGCGGGTACAAAATTAGGAAAAGTGGTTAACAGTGTTTTCGCCATAGATGCTTCTACCATCCAGTCGAATACGGCTGTTGCCAGTCTCATTGTTACCGAAGATTTATTTTCTAGTCGAAGCTTCCTGGCCGGGCGAGTCATTATTGGTGACTGTGATGATGAGTCGTTAGATGACCCACTCTCTAAGCGATTATCAAATCCCGGACAACAGGCGGTTCGTGTGTTTATGGAAGATGGAACTTACACCGCAACCGATGAAGATGGGCGTTTCCATTTTGAGGGTGTGAAACCGGGTTCGCATATCGTTCAAATTGATAAAGAAAGTATTCCTGACAATCTTGAAATAGTGCAGTGTGTTAACAATACGCGTTATGCAGGAACGCCGTACTCTCAGTTTGTGGATAGTCAAGGTGGTAGTTTATGGCGAACAGATTTTTATTTGCGTGAGAAAGCAGCCGTCTCTGGTAAAACAACGCTAGTTATTCAAAGTGAGTTGGTTGAAGAAAACATCATATACACCATTGATATGACTAACGGTGAAGTACCTGTGCAAAATTATCGCCTGGTTGTTAACTTGCCTGAAGGTATTGAATACGAAACTGGCAGTAGTGCTGTCAATTCAGTCTCTATTGATGATCCATACGTAAATGAAAATGTACTGGTTTACCGTTTTGGTGACCTGGGAAATAACTGGAATAAAGCGCTTATATTCAGCAGCCGAGTCAAACAAAAAACCGACACTGACATGACCACAACGATTTTCGTGATTATGGATACTGCAGCGAAGAAAAATATTCGCTCTACACCCATTAAAAACAAACTGGGAGTTGCAGGCGTACCAATATCAATACCAGCATCGGCAAAAAATAGACGTGCAGAATTAGTAGCGAGTATTAGTGATATTGCTGTGCCTGATGTCGAAAAGGTGAAATTAGTGACATCGGAAAGTGAAGTGAGCGAAATTTCACTCGAAGCTAAACCAGCATTCAGTACGAAAAAATTAGTTGAAACGCCTCCATTGGTTGAACAGCACAATATTAGTGCTTTTGATGAAATATGGATTAAAACCCAAAAGCCAGGTTATGAATGGTTAATGCCTGATGTTAATTATTCCCCTCTTGCGCCCTCTGTAAATATCGCCATTAAGCATAAACCGAGCGATAGCTACGAAATGAAACTAAATGGCGAAAAGTTGAACCCACTATTTTTCTTCGGTACGGTTAAAAATACAAGAGGTTCAGTTGCACGTAGTTACTGGCAGGGTGTGCATTTAAATAATGGTGATAATAATTTTGAGTTTATTGTAAAAAATAAAACCGGAACAGTTACCAAGACATTAACAAAAAATGTTGTATATTCTGGTGCGCCTGTTCGCGCTGAACTCGCTAAAGAATTCTCTCGTTTAATTGCAGACGGTCGTCATGTTCCGGTGGTGGCGATACGTGTGTTTGATAAAGACGGTAATGTAGCAAGGCCGGGCTCACGTGGTGATTTCACATTATCTGATCCCTATATGGCAAAGCAGGAAGTCGAGGCTCTGCAGATAAATCGTTTGTCAGGTTTGAATAGAGAAGATCCTCAATATATTGTTGGTCAAAATGGTATTGCTTTAATTGAATTAGAACCAACATCACAAACCGGTAAGTTGGAAATCGAATTACCGTTCCCGGGTCGTAAAACATCGCGTTTGCATACATGGGTTGAAGCCGAAGTGCGTGACTGGATTTTAGTTGGTCTGGCCGAAGGCACGGTAGGTTTTAACTCTGTATCGGGTAATAAAGAAGAATTAAAAGACGGTGACGTAGAAGATGATTTTTATACTGATGGAAAAATTTCGTTTTATGCCAAAGGTAAAATAAAAGGCGATTGGCTACTAACTACGGCATATGATACCTCAAAGAAAAAAGAGGTCGGTGATAACCGTGTTAATCAACTTATTGATCCCAACACGTATTACACAATATATGGTGATAACTCAAACCAACGTTATGACGCCTCTAGTAGTGAAAAACTCTTTGTGAAAATTGAACGCCATCAGTTTTATGCATTATTTGGTGATATGGATACCGGTCTAAGTATTACTGAACTAGCGAGATTTAGTCGTCGTATGACAGGTCTGAAATCTGAATATGATAACGGGACGTTTAGTTACACCGCTTTTGCTGCCGAGAACGTGAATAACTTTATTAAAGACGAAATACAGGGTGAAGGTATCTCAGGTTTGTATCACTTGCGCGGTAAAAATATCGTAATTAATAGTGATGAAATTATTATCGAAACGCGTGATCGTTTCCGTAGTGAGATTATTCTTAAAACCGAAACCCTGCGTCGTTATCTTGATTACAGTATCGATTACAGTGATGGCACCATTTTCTTCCGTCGTCCCATATTAAGTCGAGACGAAAGTTTTAACCCAATATTCATTGTTGCTGATTATGAGGTTGAAGCACCAGTAGAAGGTGATATTACTGTCGGTGGTCGTGCTGCCGTTAAACTAAGAGACGGTACTGTTGAGCTAGGGGGAACGCTGGTTCATGATGGCAGTGACCAGAGTGAAGGTGATTTAATCGGTGTTGATGCACGCGTTTCTGTTAATGATAAAACAGAAGTGAGGTTAGAAATAGCGACCAGTGATGTAGAGTCTGGAAGTGATGAGTTCTCAGGTTCGGCTTATTCAGCAGAAGTAATCTACGGTGGCGATGACGTTAAAGCAAGAGTTTATGCAAAACAGGAAGATGCAGAGTTTGGGTTAGGTCAACGCTCAGTGAGTCAAACCGGTACACGTAAATACGGCGCAGAAGGTAGCTATCGTTTATCTAAAAATACCGCTCTCGATGGCAAACTTTATCATGAAGATAACTTGAACAACGATAGTACGAGAGATGTAGTAGAAGCAAACGGTATTTATAGTCAACGTGATTACTCTTTAAGTGCTGGCGCGCGGATTGTTAAGGATGAAGATGTTCTGGGGAATACGAACGATTCCAATTTATTATTATTAGGCGGCAGCCGTAAATTTATGGAAGGGGCGTTACGTGTTCGTGGTAATGCTGAAATAGCGATTGGCTCGGCTGATGAAAGTGCAGATCATCCATCGCGTTATATTTTAGGTACCGATTATTTTGTAACGCCCACAATTAATATATTCGCCGAAAATGAATGGACCATGGGAGCCGATCAGGATACTCAGATGACACGTGCCGGCGTGCGTTCGACGCCATGGACAAACGCGCAGATTAATACAGCGATAAATCAGGAAACCAATGAAAGTGGGATTCGCTCTTTTTCTACTCTAGGTTTAACGCAGGCATTCCCAATATCGGAACGTTGGAGTGGTGATTTTACCTATGACCATTCGAAAACAATGCGCGAGCCCGGGGCGACACCGTTTAATGAAAATGTGCCGATTGCACAGGGTACCGCTAGTATTAACGGTGGTGACAACGACTTCACCGCCGTTTCAGTTGGCGCAACCTATAAAGCACCAACTTATGCTCTCAATAGTCGTATTGAAAAACGTAATGCCTCGCAGGAAAGTAAAACAGGGGTATTGCTGAACTGGGAAAGAAACTTGCAGGAAGGCGTTGCTTATTCTGCAACCACAAAACTATTTAAAACAGAGCGAGATAATAACAGTGAAAGCTTTGATGGCGACATTCGTTTCTCAATGGTTTATCGTCCATTGGGATCTCGCTGGATTGCATTAAGTCGTTTCGATTTCAAACTGGATTCCAATACCGATCTTCTAGGCATCAAAACACGTCAACGAAAATTAATTGAAAACCTGACCGCAAACTACTTATTGGATAATAGAAATCAGTTAGCATTCAATATTGGCTTGAAGTACGTGGTTGATAGTTTTGATGGCGACGAATACAACGGTCTCACTCATTTACTGGGTGCTGAATATCGTCATGACTTAAACGACATTTTTGATATTGGTGGGCATGGACATATGCATACTTCCGCAAATTCAAATACGAGACAATACTCTTTCGGTATTTCTACTGGCTGGAATATGACACGTAATATCTGGCTAAGTGCTGGGTATAACTTTGATGGCTTTAGCGACAGTGATTTCTCAGCTGCCGGCCATACAGTAACGGGGCCATATATCCGTTTCCGCATGAAGTTTGATCAGGATACGCTTGATGATATTAAGGACTGGATGAAATAAGCGTATTTCTGAAACCTCGTTTGTTTTGTGTCACTAGTGTCGTGTCGTTTAGCTTATCTGTCGTCCTCGAATGCTTTTATCGGGCGGGAATGACGAGTTTTTAAGACGCTAAAAATAATCTGCCTTCTTCCAACTTAAGGTAAACTGACGATATCTGACTTTATTAGAAGCTTTGTCGTCATATGTCAAACCAAACCAGAATACAATCCATGCCCGTGCAACTGGTTAACCAGATCGCTGCGGGTGAAGTGGTGGAGCGTCCTGCTTCGGTAGTGAAAGAGCTGCTAGAGAATAGTCTGGATGCGGGTGCGACTAAAATTATTATCGACGTGGAGAAGGGTGGCACGAAACTCATTCGTATTTCTGATAACGGTCATGGTATTCACAAAGATGACTTGGTGCTTTCTTTATCACCACATGCAACCAGTAAAATTCGTAGTCTCGATGATTTAGAACAGGTGAATAGTCTGGGTTTTCGTGGTGAAGCATTGCCAAGTATTGCATCAGTTAGTCACTTGCAATTAAGTTCATGCTGGCAAGGTGGCGATGAAACCTGGCAGTTAACAAGTGATAACAGTAAGCCCGGTGAGATTTCGCCTGCACCCAATAAACCAGGTACAACAATTGAAGTACACGACCTGTTCTTTAATGTACCCGCACGACGCAAGTTTTTACGCACAGAAAAAACCGAGTTTTCTCATCTTGATGATGTCGTCAAAAGAATATCTTTAAGCCGTTTTGATGTGGATGTTACATTGCGGCATAACCAACGGGTAGTTAAACAATTACGCGCTGCATCTAATCGTCTGGAGCAGGAAAAGCGCGTTGCTGAAATATGTGGATCAGCATTTATCGAACAAGCCGTGCATATAGATTTTGATTACGAAGGCTTACGCCTTTGGGGTTGGGTTGCGCAGCCGACTTTTTCACGCAGTCAGGCCGATATGCAATATTTTTATGTCAACGGTCGCGTGGTAAAAGATCGTCTGGTGACACATGCTATTCGTCAGGCTTATGCTGATGTTTTATTTCATGGTCGTCATCCTGCTTATGTTTTGTTTTTTGAATGTGATCCCGCAATGGTTGATGTTAATGCGCATCCTGGCAAACATGAAGTACGCTTCAGGCAAAGCAGACAGATTCATGATTTTTTGTTTCGTGCGATTCATAAAAGCCTGGCAGGAATTAAGGCCGAAGATTCAGCTGCGCATGATTATAGTCATTTTGCAAAAGGTTCATCTTCAACGCAATACACTTCACCTCGACCATCGGCATCATCGCAAAATAAACCCTCGCAATCTGCGCTATCATTTGCCGTAGCGGAGCAACAACGTGCTTATACTAATTTTGCCGATGTTGGTTTGTCGCAGGCGTTAACAAATGACAAGCAGGCTGTGGCAGGAATAAAGATAGAAGCACCTGACGATATGCCGCCTCTTGGTTTTGCACGCGCACAGCTTCATGGTATTTATGTATTGGCAGAAAACGCACAGGGTCTGGTGCTGGTTGATATGCACGCAGCGCATGAGCGAATCACTTATGAACGGTTGAAAACTGCGCATGAAAGTGACGGCATTCAATCGCAGCCATTACTGGTTCCCACAATAATTTCAGTAAGTAGCAAAGAGGCGCAGATCGTAGAGGGCAATAATGCCACGTTCAGTCAGCTCGGTTTCGAAGTCGATAGAGTAGCGGATGAAAGCATTAAGTTACGTCAAATCCCGGTGGTATTATCGAACAGTGATGTGGAAAGCCTGTTGCGTGATGTGCTTTCTGACTTAGTGACACACGGCAGTAGCTCTCGTATTGAAGAAGCCATGAATGAGATTTTATCCACCATGGCTTGTCATGGTTCGATTCGCGCTAATCGAAAGCTGACGATAGAAGAAATGAATGCATTGTTGCGTGATATGGAGATTACCGAACGAAGTGGACAGTGTAATCATGGTCGTCCGACGTGGATACAATTATCTATAGCCGAGCTGGATAAGTTATTTATGCGAGGGAGGTGATATTTTTGCCGCGAATAACGCGAATGAACGCAAAGGAAAAATATTTTAATTGGCCCATCGTTCCCACGCGTAAACGTGAGGAAAAGAAGTTTTTTATTTGTGTTTTTTGCGTTATTCGCGGCAAAATTGCTTCTGAAATAATATGAATAACTTAATTCTTCAGTCCACAGACCTGGTCAACGCACCTACCACCATTTTTATCATGGGGCCAACGGCAACGGGTAAAACCGATCTAGCCATCGCGCTATATAATGAAATTGAAAGTGAGTTAATCAGCGTCGATTCCGCACTGGTTTATCGTGAGATGAATATCGGCACAGCAAAGCCCGATGCTGAAACTTTACGTCAGTCACCGCATCATCTAATCGATATTATCGACCCATCAGAAGTTTATTCCGCAGGCCAGTTTCGAGATGATGCATTACAGTTAATCAAGCAGAATGCAGAAAATCAGCGCACGCCTATTTTGGTCGGCGGCACGATGTTGTACTTCAATACACTACAAAAAGGCATGGCAGATATGCCAGAAGTGCCAGCTGAAATTAAGCAGGCAATCGAGCAGGAAGCAGCAGAGATTGGCATTGCCGCGATGCATGAGCGTTTAAAAAACGTTGACCCTGAGTCGGGCAAGCGTATTCACGCTAATGATACACAAAGGATTAAAAGAGCGTTAGAACTATTTGATTTTACAGGAAAATCATTATCAATATTTTGGCAGGAACAAGCAAATTCAGCATCACAAGCGGCTTTCCCTTACCAACGAATAAAGATCGCTCTGATGCCACCGGATCGCGTGGAGCTACGTAAACGGATCGCACAACGTTTAGACATAATGTTACAAACAGGCTTTGTCGAAGAAGTAGAATGCTTATTTAATCGTGAAGAGCTACATGCAGAAATGCCCTCCATTCGCGCGGTGGGTTACCGTCAGGTCTGGGCTTATCTAGCGGGCGAATACGGATTCGATGAGATGCGTGAGAAAGCCATTATTGCCACCGCGCAGCTGGCCAAGCGCCAAATGACCTGGTTGCGAAAGGAGCAAGACTGTAATTTTATTGATCCAGATACATTAAATACCTCGAAAGTACTGAAAAATTTAAAATTTTTACTATTATAATGGAGTGGTATTTACTAAGACTTAGAATGAGTCTTTTGTGAAGAAATCAATTAACCTCAGATAATAACAATAACGAGGAGTTTATTATGTCAAAAGGGCATCACCTACAAGACCCTTATTTAAATGCATTAAGAAGAGAGCGGGTACCCGTTTCTATCTTTTTGGTGAATGGCATTAAGTTGCAGGGACAAATCGAATCGTTCGACCAGTTTGCTGTACTGTTGAAAAACACAGTCACGCAGATGGTTTATAAGCACGCAATTTCTACCGTCGTACCATCGCGCCAGATTAAATGGAGTGATGAAACTGACAGCGATGATGATAATTGAGTATAATTATTTCGGTCGATAAAAAATGGTCGCCTGTGGCGGCCATTTTTTTTGCCCTTATTTAGAATTAGAGTATTAGAATACAGCTTTTAAGCAACTAATTTATTTAACTAAATGCTTTAATTAGATAGCATAAAATACTGAATTAATTATAATTAATGTTAGATCTAGAACGCGCCGAAGGCGGTAATCGAGCCATCCTTGTCCATATGGACGTCTACGATGAATCTCACCGCGAAAACCTGTCAGAATTTAAAGAACTGGTTGTGTCTTCGGGCGCAGATATTTTGACGATTGCTACCAGCAGTCGACAGCGACCGGATCCAAAGTATTTTATCGGTAGCGGTAAGGCACAGGAAATTGCGGAGTTGGTAAAACAGCATGATGCCGATTTGGTGTTATTCAATCACGCGCTTGCTGCTTCTCAGGAACGAAATCTGGAAGGTTTATTACAATGCCGCGTACTTGATCGCACGGGTTTAATTCTCGATATCTTCTCGCAACGCGCACGTTCTTTTGAAGGTAAATTGCAAGTCGAACTAGCGCAGTTAAGACATCTTTCTACAAGACTGGTGAGAGGCTGGACACATCTGGAACGGCAGAAAGGCGGCATTGGTTTACGCGGTCCGGGTGAAACACAACTGGAAACAGATCGACGTTTATTGAATGTTCGCATCAAGCAAATTAATAAACGTCTGGAAAAGGTGCGTAAGCAACGTGAGCAGGGGAGGCAGTCACGACAGAAAGCGGAAATTCCTACGGTCTCATTAGTAGGCTACACCAATGCGGGTAAATCCAGTTTGTTTAACGTGCTTTCTGAAGATAAGGTTTATGTAAAGGATCAATTATTTGCGACACTTGATCCAACCTTGCGTCGGGTTGATGTGGCGAAAGATGTCTCTCTAATCCTTGCAGATACGGTTGGTTTTATTCGCCATTTACCCCATGATCTGGTGAATGCATTTCGTTCTACTTTGCAGGAAACATCCGAAGCACAACTACTGCTACACGTAATCGATTCGGCTGACGATAATCGAGATGGGAATATCGAAGAAGTGGATAAAGTGTTAGCGCAAATTGAAGCTAGTACGATTCCCTGTATTCAGGTGATGAATAAAATCGATTTAACGGGTGTTAAACCTCGACTGGATTTTACCGAAGACGGTAGCGTTAAACGCGTGTGGCTATCGGTTGAGTCAGGCGAAGGCATTGATTTACTTAAGCAGGTATTGGTTGATCTATTTCGCGAACAGATGGTCGATGGTCAGCTTTTATTAGAGCCGGCAGAAGCCAGATTACGGGCAAGGTTGTTTGAAATCGGTGCGATTCGAGCAGAATCAGTGGATGATAAAGGTCGATTTTTATTGCAGCTGAGCATCTCTCGTCGCGACCTGAATCAGTTTGAGTCGCGTGAGCAGGTTTCAATTGAATCACGGCTTATATCACAACCAACCATATAGACTGATGTCTAG
>CAZCOZ010000079.1:0-10663 GCA_964500555.1 uncultured Thiotrichaceae bacterium
TTTTCCTCAAGTTAAATTGATTTATCCGGAACGTTGAGTAAAAGCTAAGCTAGAAATTTATATGTTATACCCGTTCCATAATTGGAAACACTGGCGTCGTCACGAATTTCAAATGTGCATAAGCTTCGCGAACAGCAGAAATCACCTGTTCAGGTGTTTCGGCAGTCGCAAAAATATAACCTAAATATTGATTACCTTCGGGGTGTGGAATTAATTCATGTCCCTGATTGATCACAATATCAACTTTATCGATACATTCTGTTTGTCGCGCAGCAAGCAATCCTTCAACACGTTTTAGTAAGCCTTTTTGTTTTATCGGGATCATCATTACTGCGTGAGCCTGTTCTTGCTTTTCGACAGCTATCGGTTCGTTGATTGCGAGTGAGATGGCTAGCTCTTCAACACTAAAGTGTTCACTGTCCAGCATTTGTCCGCAATCACCACCGATGGTGCGTGAGGCTATTTCTAATATCCATATTTTATTATTTTTATCAATACGGCACTCTGCATGAATCGCTCCCGTGGTTAGTCCGTAGCAAAGACATGCCTTATGAATAACATCTCTAATGTTTTGCTGGATGCTGTTATCTAGCGTTGATGGTGTGGCATAAATTGTTTCTGCAAAATAAGGTCCGACTAGTGGATCGGGTTTGTCGAAAATTGTAATGGTTTGTAGTTTTCCATTATGTAAAAAACCTTCGTAAGCAATTTCGATTCCATCGATATAGTCTTCGATTAAAATATGCGTTTGTTCAAATTCATCTAATGCCGTTGCGAGAATAGGACGGAGTTGTTCACAGGCTGCAATAAATTCAGCTTCATTATTTGCTCTTATTACCCCGCGACTGGCGGACATGTTTACTGGTTTTAGCACACATGGCCAGGGTAATCCCGTCAGTTGATTCTGTATAGGCAGGCTTAAATCGAGTAAATAATGTGTGGGTACTGGACAACCATTTAAAGCTAGATGTGCACGTGCTAAATCTTTACGGTGGGAGTATTGTGCCGCCTGTGGTGGGTTATGCGGAAGCTGTAATGCTTGCGCTGCTAGCGCAGCAAGTTCTACGGTTTGATCATCGCTCCCCAAAATTCCAGTGAATGGATAAATTTCATTTTCCTGTTGAATTTCTTCTATCGCCGCGCTTATGTTTTCAAAGTCTATATGAATACCATTGGCAACTTCCGATACAAGAGAATGTTTACCTTGTGAAGCAATAGTAACGTCAAGGCCAAGTTTTCTAGCGGCTTTTATATAAGGTGCTATGCGATAGCTATTATGGTGAGAAATGAGGAGTAAACGATGAGGCTGTGGCATGGGGTAAATATATTAAAATAGTAGTCTTAATACAATGTAACTAGTCACAATGTAAAAAATCAGAAATGAAAAAGGCGAGGCATAAATATGCCTCGCCCTCAGTAATTTTTTGCCAATGTTTGTGTAATTACTACAGGCAATAACTAACCGCAACCACCGCCACCAGCAGAACCACAACCACCACATGAACCACCACTGTCGGTATTCGCAAAAACGTTTTTAAATACAAAACTAGGGCTTGCGCCTTCAGTCTGATAGTCGACTTCTACGCCTTCAAGAAAACCTAAAGCAACAGCATCGATATGAACTTTCAGGCCTTCTTTTTCAAAGGTGGTATCAAACTCTGTAGCGTTTTCAACAAATGTCATGCCGTAAGACATGCCGCCGCAGCCGCCACCTGAAACAAAAATACGCACGCCGTTTACGCTATCTTCATTTTCAGTTAGGGCGATGAGTTGTTTTACCGCTTCGTCTGAAACTTTAATTTGATCTGTTAACTGTGTGTTGAATTGAACTTGAGACATAATATTTTCCTCTTGATATTTTGGTGTAGTACTAAAGATAGTAGAAGTTGCTTGCTACACCTAATTCTATAGACCTATTTTAGCATGAAAAGTGCCGATTAAGCAGTTTTGGCCTGATGGGAAGAATGATGGAATAGAGCGTATAGGGCAGGGACTAAAATCAAACTAACAAACATTGAAAAGCTCAACCCCCAAACAATAACAAAAGCCAATGGTTGTAGCATTTCAGAACCCTCACCTATGCCAATTGCCAATGGCATCATGCCAAATACCGTGGTCAATGTCGTCATCAGAATAGGGCGTAAGCGTAACGCGGCAGCTTTTTTTACAGCTTCAATTAATAGCGGATTTTTTTCACGTTCAAGCTCAATTTGTTCCACTAGCACAATGGCGTTATTAACCACAATACCGGTCAACATAATTAAACCTAACCAGACAGGCATGGATAAACTCATGCTGGGGTTAAGGAATAAACCAATGGCAACGCCAACAACTGAAAACGGAATACTTAACATAATAATTAATGGATTAAGTAACGATTCGTACTGCACTGCCATAACCACAAAGACTAAAAAGATTGCCAAAAATAAAACAATCAGACCAGTTTTTTGGCCTTCTTCTAATGTCTTGTTGGTGTCGTTATCATAGAGCACGTAGTTTTTGGGTAATGTGAGTTTAGCGAGTGTTGACATCGTTTGTTCAAGAACATGAGTTTGATCCGCTTCAGCATCATACGACGCAGAAATTTCTACAATTCGTTGTTGCTGACTGCGGATAATTTGACTAGCAGTAGGCGCACGACTAATGTTTGCGACATCGCCCAGGCGGATTGCATTACCATTTTTATACTCGACCATTAAATTTTGTAACACATTGGGATTGTAACTATTAGCGTGAGGCAGGCGCAAACGAATATCAAAGTCTTTGTCATCTTCGATATAGTTACTGATGATTTCACCATCCAGCGCGATTCGTAATGCATTGCCAATAACCTGGGTATCAACGCCTAGATTTGCGGCGCGTTGTCGATCAATGCGAATATTAAGTTCCTGTTTCACTTCTTCGTATGAATGGGTCAGGTTGCTTAAACCGGTAACGGACTCTAATAGTGTAACGGCCTGGTCGCCAAGCTGTCGAAGCACATCGAGATTGTCGCCACGAATATGAATGCTGACATCATCGCTACCACGATTTAAATGCAAACCTCTAACGCCTGATACACGGAGGTGAACTCTAAAACCGGTAAGATTTAGCGCATTAATTTTTTTCGTTGTTTGTTTCGCCCATTGATCGCTGCTTATAGTTCGTTGATCTACGGGTGTGAGTTGTATATTGATCGAGCTGTAATTACTGTTTTCAAATTCAGAGCGACCAAAAACAAAACCGCCAGCAGTGGTAAATAAAGTAGTGACTTCTTTTTGTTGTAAAAGTAAATCTTCGATTTGATCAACAGCGCTATCCATTTCTTCAAGTTGCATGCCTGCATCCCCGGTAATAGAGAGTGAAATTTTTCCTTCATCGATGCCTGGTAGGTCAATACGTTTTGTTGCACTTATTTGTGCGATAGCGAAGCCAAGTAATAAGCAAAAGAGTAATAGCGTGCTAATCGGGTTGTTTAGAAATAAGTTTGAATTATTATTGTATTTTACTTTAAGATAATTAACTAACTTACTAATAAAATTAGTTTTTACTGGCCTATATTTTACTTTAGCACCGAGTGCGGGTACCAGTGTTAAAGCGACGATTAAAGACGCCAGCATAGCGGACGTGATGGTGATAATTAATTCCTGAAATAGTAATCCCGTCATGCCGCCAATAAACAGGAAGGGCAACAACGCGCCCAGGTTGGTACTGGTTGATGCAACGATAGGGCTGTTAACTTCGATGGCTGCTTCGATGGCATCATCTTTTGAAGTATTACCTTCTGCCTGATGACGCGTAATATTTTCCAGCATGACAATCGTACTATCAATAAGCAAACCCATACCTAAAGCAAGGCCACCTAAAGTCATAATGTTTAGCGTTAAACCGAGCGACGCCATTAAAGTAAAGGTGACTAAAATACCAATTGGAATCGCCGTGCCGATAATAAGTGTGCGTTGTAAACTGCCTAAGAATAAATAAATAACAATCATTGCGAGCGTGGCGCCACTGCCTGCTGCCAATGCAGCATTATTAATTGAATGTTTAATAAAGACGGATTGATCGGAAACGATAGCGAGTTGAATGTCATCATCAATAGCATGTTGCTGGCGGAGGTTATTGATTCGATGTTTTACTTCGTTGACCACCGCGACGGTATTGGCCTGTGGTTGTTTTTGAATGGAGAGTTTAAGGCCCGGTGTTTTATTTAAACGAATACGCAAACGTTCGTCTTTATATTTATCAATGACTTGTGATACATCGCTAACGTAAATAGTTCCATCTAAATCAGTTGAGTTGTTGATTGTATTCGTTATTTTTAAAGGCAACTGTTTTAGCTCATCCAATGAGCTAAAACGCCCTTCAGCACGCGTAGTGATTTCCTGACGTTGTGCAATCATTCTGCCACCGGGCGAATCGGTGTTTTGCTGTTTTATCTGGCGAGAAAATTCCTGTAAAGATAAACCGACATTAGCGAGTTTTTCCTGATCGGGAATAATTTGAATTTCCCTTTCTAAACCACCACCGACTTCTACCGATGCAACGCCGGGTAAATTTAAAAACCATTTGGAAAAAGTGTAATCGGCCCAGGTGCGAAGTTCGACAGAGTTAAGTTTGCTGGAACTTAATACTAATGACATGATTGGGATTTGTGATGGATCGCGTTTATAAATAACGGGTGCGGAATCATTTTCAGGTAAAAAACGTTTGGCACGATCCAACCGAATACTGGCATCACGTAGTGCATTATTAATATCAACGCCATAGGGAAAGCTTAAATCAACCGCGCTGCGACCTTCGCGGGTTTGCGAATTAATGGCAATGGCATCTTCTGTAATGGCTAACTGTTCTTCCAATTGGCGCGTAACACGATCTTCCATAATGCTAGCGGGTACGCCTGGGTCGGTAATGCGAATACGAACTTCGGGTGCGATAATATGTGGCAACAGGTTAATGCCAAGCTGCTTAAATGAAAACAAACCGAGGATGATGACGGTTAGCGTCAGCATAGTTACGCCAACAGGATGATGTATAGACCAGGCGGCAAATCCGCCAGTACGAAATCGTTGTTTCATTTGTTACTGTTCATCTTCAATTTTCGAAGTAGGCTTTTCTTCATTGGCAATGATGACTTTCTTTCCATCACGCAAACCCAAATAGCCACGGCTGACAATTTTATCACCTACGTTTAACTCGCTTAATACTTCTACTACAGAACCAAATTGCTGCCCTTGTTCAAAGTAAATCTTCTCAGCGATAGTTTGTTTTGCACTTTTGTCATCATTATCTTTTTCTACAATGCGATAAACATAAGCGCCTTTCGGTTCGTAATGGATAGTATGTACGGGAATAACCAGTCTATTCGTTGCGGTTAATTCGATGTCGGCACGTGTGAACTGGCCTTCATAAGCGCCATCAGGAACTGGGTTTAGTTCTATTTCCACAGTACCATTATGTGTAGTGGCATTAATTGTTGGATGTATGCGCGTTATTTTTGCAGTAAATGCAGTATCACCTAAAGCATCAATACGCAGCGTGACACTTTGATTCTTTTTAACCAGGGGTATCCAACGTTCGGCAAGGTTGGCTTTGAGCTGTAAAGTAGTGGGATCAATAATCGTTAAAATTTGCGATTGCGCAGGCAGTAAATCGCCGGGCTCAAAAAAGCGTTGTGTAATGAGTCCATCAATTGGTGCTTTAATACTGGTGCGTTGCAGACGGATTAATTGACGATTTTCTTCCGCACGAGCCAGGTCAAGTGCAGTTTGTATTTTCGCCACTTCTTCTTCTGTCGCAATTTTTTTTGCGACCAGTTTTTTAATTCGAGACAGATCAAGTTTGGCCTGTTTGTGGGACGCTTTTGCTTTAGCAAGATCTACCTTTAATAAAGCATTATCGAGTTGAGCTAGTAATGTGCCTTTTTTTACAACGTCCCCTTCATAAAATGGTAGTTTAGTAATACGGCCACTTTCCTCATTGTATAAACGTATTTTGCTGACGGCTTCTAAAGTACCAGAGACGATTTGTTCTAATGAGACAGAGCTATTTTCGACAACGACAACCTCGACGCGATGCAGTGATTGCTTCGCATCATGGCGAGGTGATGCTAGTTCATTGTTATTGTCACAAGCGATTAAATTCAATAGCAGGAAGGCCAGAAGGAGGGAATGAATAGATGCTTTTACAAATCGGGTGACACAGGACGAATCTATTTGTGTATCCATAAATAAGAAGAGAATTTTGTTGTGCTTTTTAGATATAATCATGCCCGAACTTTAACCTATGCTGCGGCGTAACTCCAAAATAAATGACAGTTTTAATAATGCTAGCTTTAATAATGGTACTCCTATAAATGGTACATCGACCGACAGCCGAACCGCATGGTAATCGTAAGGATATTGCAAACCTAAAACGTTTATTCCCCTATATCTGGGATTTTAAGGGCAGGGTGTTTATCGCGTTGCTTTTTCTGGTTATATCGAAGATTGCAATCGTTGGTATGCCCCTCCTGCTAAAAGACATTGTCGATGGCTTAGATGCGGTAAGCAGCAAAGGTTCAGTGCTGGAAAATACGCCTTTGGTGCTGCCGTTAATTTTACTTTTGGCTTATGGTGCCTTGCGCCTAACAGCAAGCTTATTTAATGAATTACGCGATGCGGTTTTTTCGCGTGTGCGTTATCACGCAATGCGCAGTCTTTCTCGGCGTGTGCTTAAACATTTGTATTCACTTTCGTTGTCTTATCATCTTGATCGAAAAACAGGCGGTGTAACGCGGGATTTGGAACGAGGTACGAATAGTTTAAGTTCAATATTAAATTATCTGGTTTTTAATATTATCCCCACAGCAGCCGAATTTACTTTTGTTGCGATTATTCTATTAGGTAAGTACGAGCCGCAGTTTGCAATTGTTACTTTTTCTACAGTCGCTTTATATGTGACTTTTACATTACTGGTAACCAACTGGCGTATGCATTATCGCCATGAAATGAATTTACATGAATCAACAGCAAGTGGTTATGCGGTTGATGGTATGTTGAATTATGAAACGGTAAAATATTTCACCAATGAAAAATATGAATTAAACCAGTACGATAAAACCTTAGAACAATGGGAAGGTGCGGCGGTTAAAAGTCAGGTTTCGATGTCGATACTGAACTTTGGTCAGGGCGCTGTTATTGCTATCGGTGTCACACTGATGATGATCTATGCGGCGCAAGGCGTAGTCGATGGCACCATGACTTTAGGTGATCTGGTTTTAGTTAATATGATGATGCTGCAATTGTTTGTACCTTTGAATTTTTTGGGCATTATCTATCGTGCATTAAAATATTCACTGGCTGACATGGATATGATGCTGAAACTGCTGGATACAAAACGCACAGTTAATGATAGTGATTCTGCTTCAGAATTGGTGTTGACAGGCGCAAGTATTCGTTTCGACAATGTATCCTTTCAATACAATCAGGACAGAGAAATTCTTAAGAATGTTTCTTTTGATATTCCACCGGGGCAAAAAGTCGCTGTCGTAGGTCCTTCGGGTGCCGGTAAATCAACCCTTGCACGATTACTGTTTCGTTTTTACGATGTAACAGATGGCACTATTTCTATCGACGATCAGGATATCCGTCAGGTTACGCAGGAAAGTTTACGCAAAAATATTGGTATAGTGCCACAGGATACTGTTTTGTTTAATCATTCCATTGAACACAATATTCGTTACGCGAAACTCGATGCGTCAATGGAAGAAATAGAGCAGGCGGCGAAACATGCAAATATCCATGACTTCATCATGAGTTTGCCAGAAGCTTATGAAACCATTGTTGGTGAACGCGGTTTAAAACTTTCCGGTGGAGAAAAACAACGTGTTGCTATTGCACGGGTTATTCTTAAAAATCCTCGTATATTAGTTTTTGATGAAGCGACATCATCACTGGATTCACATTCAGAAAAATTAATTCTAGAATCTTTGCAGGCACTTGCACAAAAACATACAACCTTGGTCATTGCGCATCGCTTATCAACAATTATCGATTCAAATAACATTATTGTATTGGATAATGGGAGAGTGGTAGAGCAGGGTAGTCATCAGCAACTCCTCAATAAACAGGGTTTATATGCGCATTTATGGCAGTTGCAACAGGAAGAAGAAAAGCATGAAGAAGACAAACAGGAGAAAGAAAAAATGTTAGCAAATGAGCTGCTTGAATGACTGGATTGAATAAACCTGAGACCAAACTTGAGATTAAGACATGAAGGATATTGAGATACGCGAGGTGATAATAAAATCGGAGCCCGTCGAACTGTATAAGATATTGAAATTCGAGGCCATGGTCTCTAGTGGTGGTGTGGCAAAACTCGTAATTGAATCAGGTGATGTGATTGTTAACGGTGCAATTGAAACGCGTAAACGCAAAAAGATGGTATCGGGCGATGTGATTGAATTTAATGGTGAACGTGTGCGTCTAGCTTTATATATACCATCAGATACATCATCTTGAATATGTGAAATAAACGATAAGTTATAACTTTATAAACGTGATGTAAGTCTAAGTATTTAAAGTAAATAAAATTTTATTGGGACTTAAGTAGGCTTGATTTATTGGTGAAAACATCGCAAGCTGTGTTCCGTTTACAGATTTGATAGTAAAAACTATTCTAAAATAAAGAGGATTTTAATCATGGGTATGATGTCAGAATTTAAGGATTTCGCAATAAAAGGCAATGTTGTTGATATGGCGGTTGGTATTATTATCGGTGCAGCATTCGGTAAAATCGTGTCTTCGTTTGTTGCTGATGTAATAATGCCACCCATTGGTTTGGCCATGGGCGGTGTTAATTTTACTGAGCTGGCGGTTACGCTTCAGGAAAAAACGGCTGATGCCGCAGCGGTAACCCTAAACTACGGTAATTTTGCTCAAACAGTTATTGATTTCATTATTGTTGCGTTCGCTATTTTTATGGCGGTTAAAGTAATGAACAACCTGAAGAGAAAGGAAGCAGAAGCGCCTTCAGAGCCAGAAAAACCTTCTAATGAAGAAGTGTTACTAACAGAAATTCGTGATTTGTTAAAAAAATAAATCAATATGATTTTATTATTGACTAAACCTGTCGAGAAGAGGAAAACATGAAAAAATTAATTATAGCGATAACGTTTGTAAGTGTTGCAGCACTTACAGGCTGTACGACATTTGATGCATATACTGGTGAACAGAAAACCTCTAATACAGCTAAAGGTGCAGGTATTGGTGCAGGTATTGCCGGCGTAATTTCATTTTTGGCAAATAAAGATAAAAGCAGTGCTGAACGTAATCGACGTGTACTACGCGATGCGGGTATCGGTGCGGTAGCTGGTGGTGGTGTTGGTTATTACATGGATTCACAGGAAGCAAAATTAAGGCAACAGTTACGCAGTTCAGGTGTTAGCGTTGTGCGTGATGGGGATAATATCAATTTGATTATGCCCGGTAACATTACTTTCCCATCGAATGGACGAGACTTAAAAGCCGATTTTTATAATGTGCTCGACTCCGTTGCATTAGTGTTGAAGGAATTTGAAAAAACCATGATTGTTTCAGCAGGTTATACCGACAGCACAGGATCAGATGCACATAATCAACAATTGTCTGAAGACCGTGCTAACTCTGTGGCAAGTTACTTAAAAACCAAGCAAGTTAATTCTGCTCGTTTTCAGGTAATTGGTTTTGGTGAAAACAATCCAGTAGCCGACAATTCAACAGCACAGGGTCGCGCTCAGAATCGTCGTGTTGAATTAGCTCTACTTCCTATTACTGAAGGGTAGTAAATAGATAGGGAAGTAAAGAAAATAGACCATGTTAAAAAAGCTCGCTATATGCGAGCTTTTTTATTGCTTCTTACTTGTATTCAAGGATGATATGGCTGCTTTATTTGTGAAATGACTCACATTACGTTCTTTCGTAGTGAAAATTACGGCAAACAAATTGCGTAGGTGTTTTTTGTGCGGTAAAATGAGCGGCTAAATTTACCCAGGGTATACCTCTAATACAGGTGTCTTAGTACAGGGATTGGTTGTAATACCGTACATAATTGATTGTGCCTATTCTAAACTTTCTGAACAACGAATTGACTAAGCTACAACTGTTATTTAGCAGGTGCAGGCTGGCTGGATAATACACAGATTCAATAACAGTTTTTTATTTAACTTACAAATGGGGCTAAAACGATGTTTAAAAAAATAATTCTTACCGCGATGGTAGCAGCAGCAATTACAGGTTGTGATCAGGCCGCTGATACAGGTGCTTCTATGCTTGATACAGCAAAGGATGCAGGTAACAGTACGCTAGAAGCAACTAAAGATGCTGCAAGTTCAGCAGGTGATTTGGCTAAAGATGCAGCTAATACGGCAAGCGATATGGCTAATGATGCTGCTAATAAAGCAGGCGATATGGCTAATGACGCTGCAAATGCGGCAGGTGACATGGCCAATGACGCTGCTGATGCAGCAGGTGATATGGCTAATAGCGCTGTAGATTCAGCTAAAGACGCAGCCAATTCAGCAGGCGATATGGCGACAGATGCTAAAGATGCAGCAAGTGATAAAGCATCTGATATGGTTGATTCTGCAAAAGATGGCGCATCAGATGCAGCTGATAGCCTAAAAGATAATCTATAAAGATAATCTAAAAGATAATCTAAAAGATAA
>CAZCOZ010000080.1:0-10457 GCA_964500555.1 uncultured Thiotrichaceae bacterium
GGTTTTGATCCATGCCAAAGTGGTTAACCATCCAGCTGCTTAAATCCATATTGATTGTGCCAAGCATGGCATCCAGTGTTCCCGTAGGAGCGAGGCCACCCATTATCGAACCTACAGGCGGAGCCATGGGATTACCATTAGGCGCTAGATTAGAAGCGGCGGTATAGATGATTTGATCGCTGCCCATTAGCGGTGTTCTGATGATGGAGTCTGCACCATTGATATAGCCACCAACAAGATTAGTCGTACTTGTGGGCATAAGCGTTAAGCCCATAGGCGGTAGAAAGCTGGCAGAAATGTTTGCTGATGTGATGTTCATTGAAGCAATACTTATTGGTATTGCTTGCGCACTACTAAAACTGAAACAAAAGAAAAATAGTCCAATGATTATTTTTTTCATTATGTTAAGAGCCCCCTGGCTTAATTGATAAAAATGAAATGTTGGTATCGCACCGTGAGGTGACGTTACGCCGTAAATTAATTTTTAAAATCTTGATTTTAAGTTCTTGTAAGATTGCCTATTACCTAGTGCTATTACCTATGAATGGGAAGCAAGTTGCGCGCCAATCTAGTAATCTATATAAAAATCAATTGGTTATATTTTTCTTTATTTGATGTCGCGTGATTTTTGTAAAATTAATAGACACTAAACGTCTTCTATTTGTTATGTGCGCTTCTAAAACCACTTAAGGCACAGTTGATCGGCGCTAAAATATTGAAAATAAAGGTGATATTAAGGACTTTATACGCAGGCTCGTGGTGTCGATAAAACTGACTAAAGGACAAAAAGAACGTTTACTCAACAGTGTTGGTTTAGTCTGATACAATCCCTCACCCTTTTGTATGTGACCCAAAACCGAGGCAAATAAGTGAGCATTAAATCAGATAAGTGGATACGACGCATGGCAGAGAAGGGCATGATATCGCCTTTTGAATCCGGCCAGAAACGTGTTGATGAAAATAATGAACGTATTATTTCATACGGTACATCAAGTTACGGTTACGACGTGCGTTGTGCTGATGAGTTTAAAATTTTCACCAATATTAATTCTGCAGTTGTAGACCCCAAAAATTTTTCTGAGCACAGTTTTGTTGATTTTAAAGGTGACGTCTGTATTATTCCGCCGAACTCTTTTGCATTAGCTAGAACGGTTGAGCTGTTCAAAATTCCACGTAGTGTATTGACGATTTGTTTAGGTAAATCAACGTATGCGCGTTGCGGCATTATTGTTAATGTAACACCGCTTGAGCCTGAGTGGGAAGGGCATGTGACTTTGGAGTTTTCGAATAGTACGCCACTACCCGCAAAAATTTATGCCAATGAAGGCGTGGCACAAATGTTGTTCTTTGAATCTGATGAAGTTTGTGAAACCTCGTACGCTGATCGTGGTGGTAAATATCAGGGGCAGAAAGGCGTGACTTTGCCGAAGGCTTAGTTTTAATTGGGTTATAAATTTTAAGTGAAAAAATTTTTCTTCTTTTTTTTTGTCATTGCCGCTGCACTCGCAGCGTATCCTTTTCTTAATCCATCTGATCAAAAAAAATCAGTAACGGGTTTACCATGGCAGATTGATATGATGCCTGACGGTTCTACACAGGTTTTCGGGTTACACCTTGGCACGAGTCGGTTGTTAGATGCGCAGCGTATTCTTGGTGATGATATGGAAGTTGCGATTGTTGCTTCTACTGGTGCTGCTAATAACTCGTCTAATAGCTCTACTAATGACTCTACTATTAAAGCGGGCAGTCTGGAAATGTACTATGGCCATTATCGTGCCGGTTTGTTATCAGGGAAGCTGGTATTACAGACTAATGCCAGTAAAGAGAATATTAAGCGATGGCGAGATAACGCAGTGAAATCAGAGTACATGGCTTCAGGTCAGGCGAAGAAATATATTCTGGATTCTGCTGATTTACCGCAGATACTTGATGAAGTAATTATTGGTTTAACGTTTGCGCCAGTGATTAATCTTGATGAGGGTGTGATCACTGCACGGTTTGGTGAAGCGAGTGAACGTATAGAAGGTGAAGGGGTAACGCATTTTCTGTATCCAGAAAAAGGGTTAGATATTGCGCTTTACGAAAAAGCGAAAGAGGTATTGCAGTATGTTCCGCCAGATAATTTTGAGAAACTTAGTCAGCCGTTGCGTAAACAGAAGTGATTGAAGTTTTAGCATTTAGAATCGCAAAAAGGTGATAGGGTATAGCTATCACAAGCATAGATATAATAGAGTATACATATCATTCGAGCAGTACTATTCTATATCCAGGCAGTAAAAAAACTGCTTTTACTTATGATAATTAAACGGAGTAGATGATGAATAAATCCATTTTGACAACGGCAACAGGTTCGCCGGTAGCAGATGACAATAATAGTATCAGCGTGGGTGAACGCGGTCCGCTAACATTTGATAATCACTATGCTTTTGAGAAACTTGCTCACTTTAATCGTGAACGTATCCCAGAGCGTGTTGTGCATGCGCGTGGGACAGGTGCCTACGGAACATTTACTGTATCAAAATCGCTTACTGACTATACAATTGCCGGATTCCTGCAGGATGTCGGTAAAAAAACGGAGGTATTCGTACGTTTCTCAACAGTAGGGGGTGGTCAGGACTCGAGTGATTACGCACGCGATCCACGTGGTTTTGCCATCAAGTTCTATACTGAACAGGGTAACTATGATGTAGTCGGTAATAATACACCCGTGTTTTTTTTGCGTGATGCAATTAAATTTCCTGATTTTATACATTCGCAGAAAAAAAATCCGCAAACTAATTTACCCGACCCGTCTGCGGTTTATGAGTTTTGGGCAAATCATCCGCAGTCATTGCATCAGGCAACGATATTAATGTCTGATCGGGGCATTCCTGCGTCCTACCGTCATATGCATGGTTTTGGTTCACATACGTTTAGTTTCTGGAATGCCAGGGGCGAACGTTACTGGATGAAGTGGCACTTTAAATCGAATCAAGGCATTAAATGTCTTCGCAATGATGAGGCAGCACAGGCTTCACCCTTTGGTGCACAGCAGGATCTAATGGAAGCTATTGATGAAGGGGATTTCCCTGGCTGGACAGCTAAAGTTCAAATTATGTCAGAAGCTGATGCGAAAACCTACCATATCAATCCATTTGATTTAACGAAAGTATGGCCGCATGGTGATTTCCCTTTAATCGAAGTGGGTCAACTTGAACTAAATAAAAACGTGACTAATTATTTTGCCGAAACGGAACAAGCCTGTTTTGCGCCAAGTAATTTCGTTCCCGGTATTGGTGGTTCGCCCGACAAAATGTTGCAAGGGCGTTTATTGGCTTATCAAGATGCGCATCGTTACCGCGTGGGTGTTAATGCTAATCAGTTACCAGTTAATGCAGCGCGTTGCCCAGTTAACCATTATCAGCGCGATGGCGCGATGGCAGGAACATGTCCCATGCATGGTCATTCTGAAGTGCAAAGCTCAGGGGTTAATTTCTACCCTAATGATCAAATTAATCAGGGCGCACCTGTGCCTGAACCAGGTATTGCCGAACCGGGAATGCCAGTTGAAGAAAATGCCTGGATACAATGTTACGATATTGGTAGCGACGAAGATCATTTTTCGCAAGCGGGTAATTTGTATCGCATAATGAATGATGATCAAAAAGATCAGCTTGCAGAAAATATCACAGGTGGTTTAATCCATGCCAGTAAATCGGTGCAAGCGCGCATGTTAGAGCAGTATGCTAAGTCAGATCCTGACTATGCTAAGCGTGTCAACGCAATGATGAAAATGTTATAAGATAAAAAACGGACGGCATAACAATGCCGTCCGTTTTTTTAGTTAAAGTTCTATCAACCAAATATCAATCCTACTATTGACCAAGATCAAGCGTATCATTACCCGCATTACGGCGAGCAAATGTTATGGTTGAACTGTACAGTTGGAAATTTTTATCCAGCCAGTAAGGCATCCATGATTCATATTTTGTACTTGCTGTCTTGTAAATCGCCACCGCACTTGTGAAAGGTGAAGCGTTACCACCGTTTTCTGCATTAGGGCGACCACTCATTTTCACAAAACCACGACCGATTGCACTGCTAACATCAACAGGGTTACCGTTTAAGTCATAATAATCCAGCGTAGTAACATCGGGTGTGACATGCACAGATTTTGGCGCGCTATCACAACCTTCGGTAACGCCGACAAAATCACCGTTTACGTCAAAGATCTGAAACTGCAATGAGCCCTGTGTTTCACCTGAATTAACACATGAAAAATGTTGACCGCGTTCAAAACGCATCATACTCATTTCGCCACTTGGATTAGGCATACCGACAAAGTTATTCCAGACGATTTGTCTGTAACCAAAGCGTTTTTTCAAATCAACAAAAATATCGAATTTACTGCGTACATCAAGTTGGCCGGTGCGAACGATTACGCCCTGGCCTTTGCGCGGGGTTTTTAAATAATCTTCAATCGCAAACTGTGCGCTCTGGTTACTGCCGGCAGGAATATGTACTGTTATGTGACCTATGCAAGTGCCAGGCAGGCTAACAACACTATCGGGGTTATTGCTATAACCAACAATTTTATAATTACCTTTCCAGATATCGAAACGAACATCGGTATCGCGTGATGTTGCAACGCCGCCGACAGACTGGAATTCGTTATTGGTTGCGATAACATTTTTCATCAAGCGTTTATTAAAGAACGCAGTCGCATGTGCGTGACCACCTGTTGTGCTTTGGCAATCACCCTGTACGGCAGTAATGACCACGTCATCGCCAATACCAGTTGCATTCGCCATACCCATCGCTGACAGCAATAAGCCGACAGGTAATACTTTTTTAAGCATTAAATTTTTCATATTTTATATCTCCAATTTATTTTCTGTTGTGCACATTATGATTCTGTCGAGTGGGAACTTGATTTTTAAAATCAGAAGTCTACATACCGGAATCAGGCGATATAAAAGTATTACGAAAAGGAGTGGTTCGGTAGAGTTAATAGCATGAATCGAAATGGGGTGTTTCACAGTAGTTACTGTGCTTTTGCACAGGGTGAGTGGCGTTTAATAGCGGTATACTGCATAGACGACTGTTACAACGATGCGGTTTAATAGATTACTGTGATTCTCAATAAATACGCCAATATTTTTTTAACCATGGCTTTGCTAACCGTTGCAGCGACGGTGGTCTGGTACAGTCTGGATAATTATAAAAGCTATATTGAAAATCACCAGCGGCTTGCCGATCGATCCGTCGTTAGTACCAGTCGGGAAATTGAATTTTTTATTAATGAGCGAAAACGTTTTGTTAGTTTGTTTGCTGAACAGGAAAAAACACTGCTTTCCAGGTTGGTAAAAGAACCGTCTAATTTATCTATTCACAAGATATTGGAAAATAAAATAAACACGTATTTCCCTAATCGTTTTGCTTTCATGATAACAAAAACAAATGGCAAACCATTATTGACCAGGGGAGCGGGTTTGGTCGGTAAAGCCTGTCGTGTCGATATCAATTTGTTTTCTCAGGGGGTAGGGAAAAAGGGAGAACTAAAAAACAGGATTTATGTACACCCCAGTCCGAAAACAAATCGACGACATTTTGATGTGATGGAATCCATGGTAAATGAATCAGGTGTTTCTACCGTTTTATTCGTGAGTTTTTTTCTTGATGATATTTTTCGTTTGATTGAACACGGTGCGGTGGAAAACCATCATCTATTTCTAGTGAAACACGGTGAGCCCTCGGTTATTGAAGCGACAACCCCCGGTGCAATTGAGTTATTTCGTCAACATGGACATAACATAGAAAAAATACCGTCGGTTAAACGAAGTGAGTTTCGTTACAAGTGGGTCGATAGCCTGAATAAAATTTCGGCGGCAGAACATTCTGTTACCGGTACGCACTGGACATTGGTGGATGTTGTTGAGCCTGAGCTAGAAGCTAATTACATTAAACGACTTCTGTATCAGGCTATTGGTATATTTTTTCTGTTTTCAATTGTGACCCTCGCCGGGTTTTGGCTAACAAAAAGATTAGGCATTGTTTTTGGTGATACACGAATTGTGTTGAACACAGTTGAACAGGAAAGACAGCGTGTGGCGATGGAATTGCATGATCAGGTACTTAGTGATATCAGTCACCTGCGGCGAAACTGCCGAAAATTAAACCAGAGTCAAAAACTACATCAGGGAGATAAATCGCAGAAAGTGGTTGGGCATAATATTGAATCGAATGACACTGGGGCAACGAACAACGATATTGATGCCGAGCTAGAACAAATAACCAATACTATTCGCCACATAATTGATGACCTGCATCCGCAAAGTATTGAACTGGTGGGTGTCGCTGAGACTATACGTTCGTATTGCAAAAAACATTATCAGCAGGCGTCTCTGCAAGTAAATTTAGTTATAAATGACTGGGATGAAAGTCGATTAAATCAAACGGAACAATTAAATATTTTTAGAGTTTTTCAGGAAGTCATCCATAATGCAGGTAAACATGCTGGTGCGACACAATGTGAAGTAAAATTAAATATGGCACAGAACAAATTGCAACTATCGTTACAGGATAATGGTAAAGGTTTTTCTGTAAGCGAAGCAGAGCAATCACAGGGACGAGGAATAAAAAATATTAGCGCACGAGCGCGTATGCTTCATGCGAAAACAAACTGGACATCGACCTCAAAAGGCACAGTGTTTTCTTTTGAAATGCCATTACGAGAAATAGGATAATAGGTGTAGCATGATAATGCATGAACACACGATTGTTGTTGCAGAAGATGCCCCAAGAGATCGTGAATTTTTATCAGGTGCGTTAAAGGGTTTTAATTTGGTATTGGCAAAAGATGGCGTGGAAGCCATGCAGCATTTGAAAGAGTCTGAAATACAATTTGTTATTAGCGATCTTCAAATGCCGAATATGAATGGTATCGAACTGGCACATGCGGTCTGGGAGTTTCGACCAGAAGCCAGAATTGTTTTCTGGTCACATTACAAAGATGAAATATATTTACGTTCATTATCAAGAATTATTCCTGCTGATACGGTTTACGGTTATGTGCTGAAAGATTCAACATCAGAAGTATTAAACAAAGCGGTCAAGCAAGTTTATTTTGAACATCAATGCTGGATTGATCCCAAAATACGTTCGGTACAAGCAAGAGGGCAGCGTACTGGCGATAATATTACCGATGCAGAATATGAAGTACTAATCGATATTGCACTCGGTCTAACCGATAATATTATTGCACGGCGTCACTATCTATCACGTCGAGGTGCGCAAAGTCGATTGAAATCACTTTATCAAAAATTAAATATAGAACGTCGTCAAACAACCGGTGTTGCTGGGGAAATTATGAACCCACGATCTCGTGCAGTAGCCATTGCATTTCAACGAGGCCTGATTAATAACGAAGAATTAACGATTGAAGAAGCACGCCTTAAAGAATGGCTGGAAAGTGAGGGTATTACTCATTAAGACTAGTATATTTAAGGAGGAACTTATCTAAATTTTCTTAAAACCAGCCCCCCCCACACCGTATTTGCTACTCACTCCCTGCTATGTGTTTTTTCCTGTCGCCTATAAAAAACATTAAAAAAAGTTAAAAATTATATTGACACTTTTTAAAAACGGGATTAATATCCCGTTCTATGAAAGAAAAAATCAATAAAGCGTTGGCTCAGGCCGTTATTCGCATATTGAAACCCATAATCAGAGTACTTATGCGAAACGAGATATCTCACGGGGAATTTGCTGAATACGCCAAACAGGCGTATATCGATGTGGCGTATGAGCATTTTTCCATTCCCAACCGCAAAACGACCTATTCTCGCGTTGCCATACTCACTGGCTTAAACAGAAAAGAAGTAGTTCGTCTTAATCAGCAGGACACCACTGACATCCAGCCCAGAAAAGGAACAACCAATCGAGCGATGCGAGTTGTTTCTGGCTGGTTGCAGGATCCTGATTTTCAAGACGAAAAGGGTAAACCATTGACACTACCCGTTAGAGACGACGACACCAGCTTCAATACATTGGCGCTTCGTTATAGCGGCGATATTACAGCCAGAGCAGTTTTAGATGAACTGATACGAGTTGGTATCGTTAAATTTTCGTCCACAAAACAAACCGTGCAATTGCTTAGCGATGGTTATATTCCACAACATGGTGAACCCGAAAAAATTGATATTTTATCTACTTGTGCATCCGACCTGCTGGAAACCGCCGTGCACAATCTGGAATCTGATGATGTGTATTTTCAGCGTCAACTCATTCATCGAGATGTTCCCGAAAGTTTGACCGAAGAATTCAGGCGCTATAGCCAGAAAAAATCAACAGCATTATTAAACGACTTAAATCAATGGATTTCAAAAAGAGTGGAAGGAAAAATTGATGATACCGATTCATCTGTGAAACGAATCGGTATAGGTATTTACTATTTTCAAGATAGCAACCAGAATAAGGGGAAAAAAAATGAACAATAAAGTCTCACAAAACAAAGTCGGCTTTTTGAAAGCCTGTTTTTTCGCTTTTACAATCATCCTTCTGTCAGGGTGTGGCGGAGGCGGAGGTGGGACTACTGCTAAAGGGCCAGGGGATATTATTGGAACTGGTGTAACAGGTATTGCTGCTATAGGTACTGCATTGGCCGATGCCACAGTCACTATTAAATCACAAACAGGTGCCGTTAAATCTGGCACAACAGCGGCTGATGGTAAGTTCCAGATAAATAAACTGGCTGACGATGGACCATATCTTTTACGCGCTGATCTCGACAATGGTGGGTATCTTTACAGCGTCGCCCATAAAGGCACGGACGATATCATTACCCGAAACATTCACCCTTATACTGATTTGATTATCAGGAACTGGTTTGAGACTCAGGGTCTAAATATTGATACTGTTTTTGCAGGCACAACACCAATAGCGAACATGCCAACAGAACAATCCGTCAATCAGATTAAAGATGAGATTCAGGCGATTGTTGCACAAATACTGGAAAATAATAATGTTGCTAGCGGTTTTGATTTACTGTCAACACCCTTTAACGCAGACAGTACAGGCTTTGATTTATTCCTCGATAACACACCGGTTATTATTAATAATAATCAGATCACCGTTATCGTAAATAATCCTGTCACCAATATTCAGAACCTGGTGATTAACGCTGTTGATCTAAATACAGATTTCACCTCGACAGCGGATACTGCACCAACAACACCGAAAAATGTTCGAGCATTACCTGTAAACAGTAGCGAAATAATTGTCGTATGGGAGGCTTCATCCGATGATAAAGGCGTTGCTGGTTATAACGTTTATCGTAATGGTTCACTGGTAGCAACTACACCTTATCCAGTATTCAGTGACACTGGTTTGGTCGGTGGCACTAATTATAGTTACGAAGTAGAAGCGATTGATGGTCGAGCTCAGGTTTCAGTCATCTCTACTGCATCAACACCAGTAACGGTTGATACGCCTGATACTACTGCTCCACCTGTTCCAGTTAATGCAACGGCAACGGCAAGTGGTAACACCATTAATCTAAGCTGGACGCAATCACAGATTAATGATGTTGCAGGCTTCCGCATTTTCCGTGGTGCTACTGGGAACGCAACAATACTGGTTGCAACAATCACAACGACAAGCTACAACAATTTCAATCTAGCAAATGCGACTGAGTTTTGTTATCGCGTTGAAGCTTACGATGGCGCAGGAAATGTTTCACCAAAAAGTAATGAAACTTGTGCAACAACAGATGGTGTAATCATTGATGTGACTGCACCCAGTATTACACTACTAGGTGCAGGTACATTAATACTCGCGGTCGGAGAAACCTATACCGATCCTGGCGTCACAGCTTCAGACGATATTGATGGTGACATAAGCGCGAATATTGTTGTTGCAGGCGATACAGTGAACACGGCTATTGAAAGCTCTTATGTCGTAACTTACAACGTAAGCGATGCGGCGGGAAATGCAGCTGCACAACAAACACGTACAGTAATAGTAGATGGCACTGCACCGGTAATTACTCTGCTTGGTGCAGACACCTTGAATATTTCCGTTGGAGGTACATATACCGATCCGGGCGTTACAGCTTCAGATAATATTGATGGCGACATAACCGGCAATATAAATGTAGCCGGTGATACTGTAGATACAGCAGCTGTTGCAACGTTCGTAGTAACTTACAATGTTAGTGACGCTGCAGGAAATGCCGCATCACAGGTTACGCGTACAGTTAACATAAGTAATATTATAGTTAACAGTCCTCCTGTTATTAATAGCTTCAGCGTTTCACCAGACCCAGCTTTTGTTAATGCTGCGGCAATATTTAATTGGGACGTTAGCGATGTCAATGGAAATACACTGACTTGTTTGTTGGATATTGATGATAATGGAACGAATGATTTCACTATTAACGATTGTGCAAATAATACTTCACAGGTTAATACCTATACGAC
>CAZCOZ010000081.1:0-10295 GCA_964500555.1 uncultured Thiotrichaceae bacterium
TGGGTGGGCGTGGAAATACTAAGTAGTTATCCCATGTTTAAAATAATTCAACTATTATAGTATAGTTCGATGTGGTAAGTCGTAAGTTGGTATAACGATTGTTTTGTATGACAAAGTGGTGTGGTTGTTAGGCAAAGGAGTATGCTGGTAGTGCAGCGTGTTAAGTAGAAAAATAAGAAGCTGTAAACACAGGTAATGTATGCCGTTTGGTGCATGGGTATTTCGTGTAACGGCTACGCAAAAGGGGGTCTATAAGTATGATTAAAATGAAAATATTGACGATTATGGCGGCAGTCATAATGACGATGGTCTCGACGGTAGCCAGTGCTGCTGACAATACGGCTGCTGACAAAACAGCTGCTGGTGAAATGAAACCATTTATTTTAGGTTCGACTGGCGGTGGTACGGTTGCGGATACTGTAGCCGAGGTGAAAAAGTCGCTAATTGATAATGGGTTTACTGTTGCAGGTGAATATTCACCGTACGAAGCGGCGCACGTTATTGTGGTAACGAATAAAGTGTTGAAAAAAATAGCGGCTTCACATTCGCGTGCGGGTTACGCAGCAGGTCAGCGTGTTACCGTAACCAAAGTGGGTGACCAGGTGCAGGTTGCTTATACTAACCCTGCTTATATGGCTGCAGCTTATCAGATAAGTCGCGATGTATCGGCAGTAACGGCGTCTTTAAAAGCAGCGCTTGGTTCGATAAAAGAGTATGGTTCTGAAAAAGGGTTGTCCGCAGAGAAATTAAAGAGATATCACTATACGTTTGGTATGGAGTATTTCGATGAGCCGTATTCATTGGCAACGTATGATAATTACCGAAAAGCTGTAGCGGCAGTTGAAAAAGGTCTGGCTGCAAAGGAAGGAGGAGCAACAAAGGTTTATCGTATTGATATTCCCGGTGCTCGGCAAACAGTATTTGGTGTTGCTATGTCTTCTGAAAGCACGAATAACAAATACATGGATGATGATTTTATTATGACTGAAATTGATTTTAAAGATGTGCGTTCTACTGCGCACCTGCCATACGAAATATTGGTAACGGGTGATGAGGTTGAGGCATTGCACGCGCGTTTTCGTATTGCGGTTAATTTTCCCGATTTAAGGATGATGGGATCCAACAGTTTTATGAACATTATGCCGACGCCCGATGCGATTCAGGATTCATTAACTCAAGTGGCAGGCGGCACGCTTGAGGAAGATGATTATTAAACGTATTTTCCGCAATTAACGCTAACGCATTGAATAAAGCCTCGGTTTACCCGAGGCTTTTTTTGGTTAACCGTTTGTGTGAAAGGCATAAGGTTTTTGTAAGGTGTAACGCAGTATGTTGCGACCTGGAATCATCGTGTTGTGTTAAGGGTATCATCCCAAATTATTCGTGAAATTTTCTCAATAACCGTTTAGAATGCACGGTTCGCCTGCCGAGAAAATAACCGATCAGGTTGGGTAAGCCTTATGATTTATAAGGGTTTTCTGGGTGATTAACGATCAACCTCAGCAGCAAACGTTACGACTAAAAAAACAGAGACAGAGATTGCAGTGGAACTAACCGGCGCGGAAATAATTATAGAATGCCTGAAAGCGGAGAAAATCGACTATGTATTCGGTTATCCCGGTGGCGCAGTATTGCATATATACGATGCTTTTTATAAGCAGGAAGATGTGCAGCATATTCTTGTTCGCCATGAGCAGGGTGCAACCCATGCTGCCGACGGTTATGCACGTTCAACCGGCAAAGCGGGTGTGGTACTAGTAACTTCTGGCCCGGGTGCGACGAATGCGGTAACCGGTATCGCAACAGCCTATATGGATTCGATTCCGATGATTGTTATCACTGGGCAGGTGCCAAGTCACCTGATTGGTAACGATGCGTTCCAGGAAGTGGATTCTGTTGGTATTACCCGTCCAATTGTTAAGCATAATTTCCTGATTAAAGACGTTAAAGATATTGCAACTGTATTCAAAAAAGCTTTTTATGTTGCGACAACAGGGCGTCCGGGTCCTGTGGTTATTGATATCCCAAAAGACATTACCGCTGACAAAACGGAGTTTGAATACCCGTCTGAAATCGAAATGCGTTCCTATACACCAACTGAGCAGCGCAATGACGAACAGGTTAAAGCCGCGATTGATTTGATTCTCGCGGCTGAGCGCCCAATGATCTATACCGGTGGTGGTGTCATTTTGGGTAATGGTTCTGAGCAGCTTCGTACTTTTGTGCGTAAGTTGGGTTTTCCCATTACGCAAACCTTGATGGGGCTGGGCGCATTTCCCGCAAGCGATCCGCAATCAGTTGGCATGTTGGGTATGCACGGTACGTATGAAGCCAATATGGGTATGCATCATTGTGATTGTTTGATTGCTATTGGCGCACGGTTCGATGATCGAGTAACAGGCAATCTTGAAAAATTCTGTCTTGAAGCAAAAATTATTCATGTTGATATTGACCCAGCCTCGATTTCAAAGAACGTAAAAGTCGATGTGCCGATTGTAGGTGAAGTGACGGATGTACTTGATGCATTAAATGCACAATTGGGTGCAGAGCCTAAAATCAATAAGGGCGAAGTCGATAAATGGTGGGCACAAATAAAAGAATGGCGTTCGCAGGATTGTCTTAAATTTGATCGTGATAGCGGAACCATCAAACCGCAATTTGTGGTTGAAGAATTATTTAAAGTAACCAAAGGTGATGCTTTCATTACCTCAGACGTGGGTCAGCACCAGATGTTTGCCGCGCAATATTACGGCTTTGATAAACCACGTCGCTGGATAAACTCAGGTGGCCTTGGCACCATGGGTTTTGGTCTGCCATCAGCAATGGGAGTGCAGTTAGCGCATCCCGATGACATGGTTGCCTGTATAACGGGTGAAGCCAGTATCCAAATGTGTATACAGGAGTTGGCGACCTGTAAACAATATTCGTTACCATTAAAAATTATTAATCTAAATAATCGTTACATGGGTATGGTGCGTCAGTGGCAGGAATTCTTTTACGAAAAGCGTTATGCCATGTCTTATATGGAAGCCTTGCCTGACTTTGTTATGCTGGCTGAAAGTTACGGACACATCGGTATTAAGATAGAAAAATCAGAAGATGTGCGCCCTGCACTGGAAGAAGCGTTCAAACAAAAAGACCGTTTAGTATTCCTTGATTTTATAACTGATCAGGACGAAAACGTGTATCCGATGATTCCGACAAATGCCGGCTTAAATGAAATGATTTTGGTGTAGTTATCATGGTTTACGAAGAAGCGACAGGCGAAGCAAAAGAGATGAGGCATATCATCTCTATATTATTGGAAAATGAAGCGGGTGCGTTGTCGCGTGTCGCGGGATTGTTTTCTGCACGTGCTTACAATATTGAATCTTTAACCGTTGCACCAACGGATGATCCTTCGTTATCACGTATGACTTTGGTCACCACGGGCACGGATGAAACAGTAGAGCAAGTATGCAAGCAACTAAACAAATTAGTTGATGTAGTGAAGCTGGTTAATTTAACCGAAGACGTGCACGTCGAGCGCGAACTCATTTTAGTAAAAGTATCAGCGCAAGAAAGTGAGCAGCGTGATGAAGTGCAACGTGTCGCCGAAATTTTCCAGGGCCATATTATTGATATGACCGACAGCAGCTACACGCTGGAAGTAACAGGTGACAGCGAAAAGATGGATGCGGTTATTAAAGCGTTAGAAAGCCTGACTATTTTAGAAGTTGTACGTTCAGGGCAGCTAGGTATGCGTCGCGGCAGTGAAGGTATGGTGTAGTCGACATGATGTAGTTAAGCGCGACTCATTAGAACAGAATTCAAAAATAGATTCAAAAATAGATTCAAAATTCTCTCAAATTATTTTTTAAATTTAAAACGTTTACGGACTAAGTAACAATGAATATTTATTACGATAAAGATTGCGATCTTTCTATTATCCAGAGCAAAAAAGTAAGCATTATTGGTTACGGCTCACAAGGTCATGCGCATGCAAATAATTTACAGGACTCAGGTGTTGATGTTTGTGTTGGTTTGCGCACCGGTTCAAGTTCTGCAGCAAAAGCAGAAGCTGCTGGCATTGCCGTAAAATCAATTGAAGATGCAGTAGCCTGGGCGGATGTGGTTATGGTGCTTGCACCTGACGAGCATCAGGCAGCAATTTACAAAGAGCAAATCGAACCGAACATTAAACAGGGTGCAGCGATGGCTTTCGCGCATGGTTTTAATATTCACTTTGAAGCGATTAGCCCACGTGCTGACTTAGACGTTATTATGATCGCGCCAAAAGCGCCTGGTCATACCGTGCGTAGTGAGTTTGTTAACGGTGGTGGTATCCCTGATTTGATTGCGATCTCACAAGATGCAACCGGTGATGCAAAAAATATTTCACTATCTTATGCTTCAGCAATTGGTGGCGGCCGCACAGCGATTATCGAAACTACATTCCGCGAAGAAACTGAAACCGATTTATTCGGTGAGCAAGCGGTTTTATGTGGTGGTACAACAGCACTAGTTCAGGCGGGTTTCGAAACATTGGTTGAAGCAGGTTATGCGCCAGAAATGGCTTACTTCGAATGTTTGCATGAATTGAAACTGATCGTTGATTTAATGTATCAGGGTGGTATTGCCGACATGCGTTATTCGATTTCGAACACAGCAGAATACGGTGATGTTTCTCGTGGCCCGCGTATCGTGAATGAAAATACCAAAGCTGAAATGAAGAAAATTCTGGCTGAAATTCAAAGCGGTCAATTTGCAAAAGAATTCATTAATGAAATGCATTCTGGTGCAAAAAATCTTGAAGCCTTGCGCAAAAAAGGCCGTGAACACCAGATCGAAAAAGTGGGTGCGGAGTTACGTGAGATGATGCCCTGGATTAAAGCCAATAAGATTGTCGATAAAGCGAAAAATTAATCGTTGTTGTTTTTTTAATTACGATAAGAAAGGGCTAGCAGCCCTTTTTTATTTTTAAAAGCTTAAAGAAATTTTATCCGCAAATGAACGCAAAACACGCAAATAAAAATCCATTATCGTTTGTACATTTGCGTGTTTTGCGTTCATTTGTGAATAAATAAAAAGTATATAAAGTTAAGGCGGTGACACTAGTTTATTTCTAAATTCTAGGCTATTCTTGAATATATGAGCACACCAGAACAACAATCAAATAAGTCCTCCGTACAGCCTATGATGCCCAGGGTAGAACGACGTAAAAATCCGCCGCTCGAAGAGCAATTTGTCAAACCGCGTGGTCGAGGTATTTATTTACTACCTAACCTGATCACCACGGCTGCTTTGTTTGCCGGTTTCTACGGTATTGTCGCAGCGACACAGGGAAAGTTTGAACAGGCGGCGGTTGCCATTTTTATTGCCATGGTACTGGACGGGCTGGATGGTCGTGTTGCGCGCATGACCAATACACAAACTGCATTTGGTGCAGAGTACGATAGCCTGGCAGACATGAGTTCATTCGGTTTAGCGCCAGCATTAGTGATGTATGAATGGTCGTTATCGTCTTTGGTTAATGTCAGTTGGCACTGGGGTAAGCTTGGCTGGTTAGCTGCCTTTTTATATGTTGCTGCGGGCGCATTGCGACTGGCGCGTTTTAATACCAAAGCCAGTAGTACTGATAAGCGTTATTTTCAGGGGCTGCCAAGTCCAGCTGCTGCAGGAGTTGTAGTTGGTTTTGTCTGGGCGAGTTTTGATTACGGCTTTCAAGGTGATCAACAGGGTATATTGGCATTGCTCATTATTGTTTTTGCTGGCGCGATGATGGTTAGCAATATTTCATACTACAGTTTTAAAGATATCGATTTCCATAATAAAGTGCCGTTCATGGCAATGTTAATTGCGGTGTTGATCCTTGTATTTGCAGCCATTGATCCGCCCGTTACTTTATTTGGCTGCTTTATGATTTATGCATTATCTGGCCCGGTAATCAGTTTGGTTCGACGTTTTCGTAAGCGCAATGTAAGAGTGGATTCATAACGGAATAAGTGCTGGGCTTGTATGTTACGAGATATATCGCTATAGTCCTGATAACGATAAATATTAACGATGAATTATTTTACTCCACAATTTGATACATCTTCTGTACGCAAAACCTCTGCGTCAGTATCTACAGTGTCTTCATCTTTATTCCTTAAATCAGCATTCCTGTTAGACTATCAACTCGACTCTCAGCTCCTCTTTCTGCCGTAGGGCGGATAAATATTCCTGGCGAGGAGAGCACGCATTTAATCTAGTTATACCTAAATTTATTGATTTGAAGGTCAAGTCATGAGTAATGAATCGAAACAAAAACAATCCAGCCAGGATAAATCTAATCAAGATAAGTTAATCATTTTTGATACAACCTTGCGTGATGGTGAGCAAAGCCCAGGTGCTTCCATGACCCGAGACGAAAAAGTTCGTATCGCAAAAGCACTGGAAAAAATGCGTGTTGATATTATTGAAGCCGGTTTTCCCATTGCAAGCCCCGGTGATTTTGAATCCGTAAAGGCAGTTGCCTCAGCAATTAAAAACAGCACCGTTTGTGGTTTAGCGCGCGCACTCGAAAAAGATATTAACCGAGCAGGTGAAGCATTAAAGCCTGCTGAGTCTTCACGCATACACACATTCATCGCAACCTCGCCTATTCATATGGAAATGAAGTTGCGGATGAAACCCGATGATGTTTTAGCGCAAGCCGTTGCCGCAGTAAAAATGGCGAGAAACTTTACTGATAACGTCGAGTTCTCTCCAGAAGATGCGGGCCGATCGGAAACTGATTTTTTATGTCGTGTTATCGAAGCCGTGATTGACGCAGGTGCAACCACGATTAATATTCCTGATACTGTTGGTTATAACATTCCACATCAGTTTGGTGAACTGGTTGGTACCTTGATTGAGCGCGTGCCAAATTCAGATAAAGCCATTTTTTCAGTGCATTGCCATAACGATTTAGGTTTAGCCGTGGGTAATTCACTGGCGGCTGTTTTAAATGGTGCACGTCAGGTTGAATGTACCATTAATGGTTTGGGTGAGCGTGCTGGTAATGCATCGTTAGAAGAAATTGTAATGGCAGTACGAACACGTCAGGATGTATTTAGTTGCGAAACCCAACTTGATGCCACGCAAATTGTACCTTGCTCAAAACTTGTTTCCGGCATAACCGGTTTTCCTGTGCAGCCGAATAAAGCCATTGTTGGTGTTAATGCCTTTGCCCATGAATCTGGTATTCATCAGGACGGCATCTTAAAAAATCGCGAGACTTACGAAATCATGCGAGCGCAAGATGTCGGTTGGTCGAATAATCGAATGGTATTAGGAAAACATTCAGGTCGAAACGCATTTAAGAGTCGTTTGAACGAACTGGATATTAACCTGGATTCTGAGCAGGAGTTGAATGAAGCGTTTTCACGTTTTAAAGATTTAGCCGATAAAAAACACGAAATATTTGACGAAGATTTACGCGCGATTGTTTCTGATACAACCTGGACAACTGAAAATGAATATTTCAAACTTGTTAGTTTGCGTGTTTGTTCAGAAACAGGCGAAACACCAACCGCATCAATTACATTAAAAGCCGGTGATGAAGAAATAGAAACCAGTGGTACAGGTGGCGGCCCTGTCGATGCCACTTTTAAGGCGATAGAAAATATTGCTAACAGTGAAACAAATTTACAACTTTATTCGGTGAGCAATATAACCAGTGGAACTGATGCGCAAGGTGAAGTTACTGTACGTTTAGAAAAAGCAGGGCGTATCGTAAGTGGACAAGGTGCAGATACTGATATTGTCATTGCTTCGGCGCATGCTTATATTAATGCATTAAATAAACTGCAAAAACCAAACCACCGTGAACATCCTCAGATGGGTGATGTGTGATGGATGGCGTGAAGCTGTAATGACAAGCCCAGATGACAATTATGTTAATGTTGCATTAGATGAAAACAGTCGTCGCTATTATCTGGACGCGATGGGTGTTCAATGCTGGCAGCTTCTGGATTCGAAGCAAGCGCCAGAAGTTGTTGAACAAAATAGTGCCGGTAATTTGCATAAAACACAGCAACAGGAAATTTTACCTCGAGGAAATGAGTCGGCAAAAATGATGTTTGTTTTGCTTTCCCCCAGTCGTGGTGATGAAAACACTGGAGAACTATGCAGCGGGGAAGAAGGTGAATTGCTAACTAAAATGCTGGCTGCAATAAATATATCAATTGCAGATGTGTATATCACGTCGCTATTAAAATATAGTCAGCCTGCGGATTCGATAATATCAGAAAATGAAATTGCGCAGTGTCATATTCGTTTAAAAAAACAGGTGGAAAAAGTAAAACCAAAAGTATTGATTGTTTTAGGTGAAACCACCGCGCAGTATTTATTAAAACAAAATACATCATTAGATGTGTTGCGTGACAAAATAAATCTATCGAATGTGAATAATAATAAATTTGAATCGACCCCCTTATTTGTCAGCTATTCGCCAACAGAACTTTTACAGAAAGAAGAGAATAAACGCAAAGCCTGGTCAGATTTACAACAGCTTCAAAAACTTTCTCAGACATTTTTTTCAGAATCGGTTTCAGAGGTGAATTAAGTGGCCGTTGATTTTCAAGACATGTCTGAAGATATGAATGCAATGGTAGAAGTGCGTACCATGCGGCCAGCAGATTTAGAGCAGGTTTTGATTATTGAAAAAAGAGCCTATCCGCACCCATGGACAATGGGTATTTTTCGAGACTGCTTACGTGTTGGTTATAATGCCTGGGCGATGACATTAGACAGTAATGTCATCGGCTACGGTATAGTCATGTTGTCGCCGGGTGAGGCGCATATTCTTAATATTTGTATCGATGTCGATTTTCAGAAAAAAGGCCTGGGTCGATATCTTCTCCGTCATTTAGTTAAAAAATCAAATCGAACCGATGTTGATATGGTGCTACTGGAAGTGCGTCGTTCCAATGAAGATGCGAAACAACTTTACTTATCGGAAGGCTTTCATGAACTGGGTGTACGCAAAGCCTATTATCCCGCAAAAAATGGCCGTGAAGATGCCATCATACTTGCCAAATATCTGGCTTAAAGTACTCAGTCTAAAATCTCTCGTTCCGTTATTTTATGAAGCCTGAGTTGCCCCTAATTTGCTAGATATCTTTCAGTCTTTTTTCGTAACGTTTTTCATATTCCACAGATGACAGTTGGTCATTAAAGCCGTGTCGTCTCTTTGAGTTATAAAACATTTCAATATAATCAAATATTTCACTTCTAGCATCATCTCGTGTTGTAAAAACATGGTGTTTAATTCATTAGAAAAATCATAAATTATATATAATAATGTATATTAAGTATTACTTGATCTAGTATTATAGATAATATCCTTGATAGGAGTTGTGATTAGTGATATATTAAACTATATATAGTGTACCTAGTGATATAGAAAGATAGATCATAATGTCATATTTAAACGATAAAATACTCAAAAGCCTTAAAAGGGCTAGAAAAGCTAAGGGGCTTAGTCAGCGTGAGCTAAGTGCTAAGTCGGGCGTGCCCCAAAGTCATATATCAAAGATTGAGAATGGGGCAGTTGATTTACGTGTGTCTAGTCTTGTTGCACTTGCTCGAACTCTTGATCTTGAGTTAGAGCTTGTACCTCGAAAAACTGTTCCAGCCGTGCAATCTATTGTGCGTAAAGCTATCAATACCGATCTTATGAATACGCAAAAACGTGCTCAAGAGGTTATGAACAATTATAGAGAAACAATAAATGCTATTTCAAATGTAGGAATGATTAATCTTCCTCAAAATGAATTGGATAGGCTCAAAATAAACATAAGCGACATTTCTAATTTAATACCAAAAATAAATAGTGCTCAGCTTGAAGCAATTGCATCTTCTAAAATAGCTATGGATGAAGCATTGAATTCTAGGTTTACGGAAAAGACTAAAAAAGCATTTAGTAAGATTGGCTCTATTCGCAATAATCTTGTACATTCTAAATTAGAAAGCATCACTAAATCATTACCAGCTTATAGCTTAGATAATGAGGTAGATGATGAATAATGTATCTACTTTAAATGTTCTTCTTTACGGTAACTTAATTGGAACGATTACTGATGTTGGTGGTGATCGGTCTTTGTTTGCTTTTACGCAAGAGTATATTGAAGATAGTGAGCGTCCAATATTAAGTCTTGGCTTTAAGGACACGTTAGGTGAGTTGATAACTGATTTTAATCCCACACAAACTAAACTCATTCCGTTCTTTTCTAACCTCTTGCCTGAAGGTGAAATGCGAAATTATTTGGGAGAGCGTGCAGGCGTAAATC
>CAZCOZ010000082.1:0-10187 GCA_964500555.1 uncultured Thiotrichaceae bacterium
TATATTATTTGTTGAGAAATCGACAAATTTTCTGAAAATAGTATATTCTTTTGAACTAACAGGCATCAACACGCTCTGATGCTCTGTTAAAAATGTCAACTATGGTTCTCATGGTTGTAAATTAACACTTAAAAAATGGAACACAAAACATAAGCAATGCGGCGCTGCGTGCGTGCATTTTAATCTCTAATCCATGGGATGTAATTTGATGAAGTCAATAATGTTTGTCTATAAGTTAATAGCAGCCGTAGCCGTAATTAGTTTGGTAAGTTGTTCCCCGGGTCAACCCGGAGGTGGTAGTGACGACTTACAAATAAGCGGTTTTGCAGCACCACTTAGTCAAAGTGAATTTAATTCGCTATCACCAGAAAAACAATACCAGGTGGCAAGTAAGTTATACGGTACTTTTTTCCGAGGCATATCCGCGGAAGACTTTTTTGATTTCAGTAATGGGGTCAGCGAACTGGTGCCAAAAAACAGTCAATTCTTGCAGGGTGCTCGAAACGATTTGAGTAATACTTCTCAAAGTCAGGCAATACAGGATGCTAATGCGCTTATTGAAGGTTTAGACGAAGAGGGGAATCCTGATGAGAGCGTTGCAAAGTATACATTTGATCGTGATTCGGATGCCGATGAAAATGAAAAAGCGTTGCAAATACCTTTGGCGCGTATTAAAGAATACCCGATTGGTCGAGAGTTATATGTGCAATGGATGGCCTATTTCTTAAGTAATACCATCATGTATTCACCCGCTATTGAAATGGAGAGTACTGATACGATTGATGCAGCCAATATGTTTAGTTTTCTAAGCAATAATATTGGCGATAAAAAGTCTATTAGAGAAATGGTCAGATCAAATTTGCCATCATTGAAAAGATGGCGGGTTTCACGATCAGCTGAAAACCATGCGCTTGAAGCATATGAACTGTATCTTGGTTTATTTGAAACGGAAGACGATTCAGTTAAAGGGGGTACGGCCTGTAAAGACGTATATCTTACTGACGAGGACTCTGGTTACGTGGTTAGTAGTACGGGTGTTCCTAACACCGAACCACAACTTATCCTGGGGGATTCGTTTATCACGACATGTACGGATTTATATGATGTGATTGCGGGTCATCCACTTATTATTCCACGTGCGATTGAAGTCATTGTTAATTATTTATATTCAGGGCGTTCGCGTGAAGATAGAGTGGCATTGATTGCTTCTATTCAAAATAGTGGTGTAGAAACCTATGAAGAGATTTTTACGGCCATTCTGTTTTCAAAAGAATATTTATTAAACACAGAAAGACCACGATCATTTGAAGAAAGTTTTATGCCACTTCTGGATTCATTAAAGTGGAATCCAGCAGCAACCAATAGCTCTGTCGATGAACGTATATTTGAGTTTATAGCTTCTGGTACAGAAAATCCTAATGGTTCAGGTTCGGGTGGCGGCAATGTTCTTTATCTTGGCAATAAAGGCTGGCAGTCAATGACATTGAAGATTGGACGTTTACCTGATGTGCCACTCGATGCGCTGAGTTTTGCTAACTACCATAAAAGTGTACGTGAACAGCTATTGCTAAATGAAGCAAGTTATCAAGGAAATCAGACTGATATTCCAGGATTGATTTATAAAGGTGAGGGTGATGATGCTGATGAAGATCTACGTGATGTTATTGCGCAGATGAATTTGACCGATTACATTCATTTTCTGTTTTTAAACACCATGCAGAGAAAAGCGAGTGTTGCTGAAGTAGATTCATTAATCACAATTTATGGCAATTTGTTAGAAGATGATGCTAGCGGTAATAAAGTAATAAGGCCAAGTACTAGTAACAATCGTCATAATAATATTGCTGAAATAACGTTTGATTATATTTCCAGGTTGCCTGAGTTTTATTACTTCAGAGCAACAAACTAAGGCAACAATAACCAGGAATGAACATGAATAAAAGAAACTTTCTTAAGAGTATTGCTGCATTGGGTGGCTCAGCGTTGCTACCGTCATCAATTAACCCATTATCAATGTATAAAACGGCCAGTGCGGCGGTTGATTACTCAGGGGTTGATGTTGATGCGCCGCTAATTATGCCGCAGGTAATTAATATACATTTATACGGTGGCCCATCTGAACTTTCAGGTAATTTAACCAATATCGATGATATTGAGGCCAATTCACAAAACTCATATGCCGACGCTTTTGGTAGTCGAATTTTGACACGTGATAACGACGGTACGGCAGATAATGGTCTCATTACTAAAAATGGATTCTGGCGCGGAACCCCCAACAATAACAATCCGCACCTTGATAATAATGGCGCGGGTGGTCGAGCGATGCAACATATGCTCGATACCGGCCAGATGTCAGTGTATCGCACACTAATGAAAAGGCTTGATGGTACACGTTCGCATCGTGAAAGCTTATTGCAGAGCTTTAAAGGTTCATTGGATATTGAAGGTGGGGCGGGTGTTGGCACTAAAATTGCGGCAACCCTATTTCAACACCGAGATAAGTTTGAAGGGACTACTCTGCTTGCTGATGGAACACCGATTGGTGATATTGTGAACGATCTTTTACTACCCTTTGTTTCTTTTGAAGGTGATACACGTATGTATCAACAAGATCCCAATTTTCAAATTCCACTATTGTTTCGAGGTTTAACGCTTGACCAAGACTTCGATAATCCTTATACACGAGGAAGCAACAATAATGACGCAGTGCTAGAAGCATTAGCAAGCAGCGTTCGTACAGATGCTTACAACCAACGATTTGCTGGTGCAGCGAACAGTTTTGATTTGAGGGCGTTCCTTGAAAGTGAAATTGATGACATTGGAACGGCGGATGATCCAGCAAACTTACCATTGATAACGGGTGATGCTAACTCTGCTATTGATGCAGCGTCACTGGGTTTGGCTGATGGCGCTCGTCTTGTGTATCCTGATAATCGTTATACAGACAGAGTTCGCGCTGCAGTTACTTTGGCATTAGTTAATCCTGGTTCATTGTATCTGACGGTGGGTGGTGGTTTAGGCGGTTGGGATGACCACAATAACGGTATCGATAATTACCGTAGACGAATGAATGATTTATTTGAAGTAATGAAAGCAGCAACAATGCATATTAAATACGCTGATCAATCGCGTGATGGACTGCTTACACTCAATGGTAGTACGCGACCTACGGACAATATTGTAATAAATATGTTTGGTGATTTTGGCCGTCGCGTAAATCTTAATGGTAATCAGGGTTGGGATCACGGTAATAATCAAAATTTATTTACCTTCGGTGGCGCTGGTGTAAGAGCCGGTGGCTCATCTGCCTTAGGCAAAGTCGTAGGCACTACGGTTCGTGTTGGAGAAGGAGGAACGAATAATCAGGTAACTGAACCAGCCCCAGGGAGTTACGAAGCAGAACCAATGTCGGTAGCGGCGACGGTTTATTCTTACTTCGGTGTGCAAGATCCAGAGTTATTAACGGCTGATGAGTTGAACCCCGCTGGTGTTCCTGCTATTAATGAAACACTGGCAGGTGAGCCTGATTTGCCTTAATCATTAATCTACTCCAGACAATAAAAAACTCCGTTCTAGTACCGGAGTTTTTTATTGTCTGGAGTAAAATAAATTTTAGAATAATACGTGGGCTACGATAGGGTTTTTACGTTCCTGATGTTGATTGGAGTAAGTTAAGAGTAGTCTTTAAAATTAAGGTTTCCTGTTAATAAATAGCATCACCAAACAATACTGGCAATATAATGTTTTGTATTGGTCTACTAGCTACTATTTCAGCATAGTTTATCCATGTAAATTTTCCAATACAAAATAAAAAACCACGCTCATAGAACGTGGTTTTGATATCTAAAATTGAAGATGAAAAGCTTAAAACAGTTTGCTATAAGAAATCTGCAAAATAATCGCTTGGTTGGTATCGAACTCAGCGTGATCAAACGATTGATACATGTACTCTAATCTGGCACGCATATGTCCATTGGTGCCAACTTCTCTACCGTAGCGAATTCCTGGTGTAATACTTATCATGTCATCCAGGCGGTAATCTGCACTGATGAATTCGGGGAAGTTTACAGATGGGTCATTTTCTCCAGCATCATCTACAAAAAATTGATTTTGGTAAAAGTCAGCTTTTGTTTGCGTGTACAGACGTATTCTTGGCTCAAAATAATTGGTGTCTTCAAGATTGAAACGGTAGTTAAAATCAAATGTGTGTGAATTTACGCCCCAGTCATCAGTGTAAAAACGGTATGAACCATGGATGATATTATCACTTGGGTAAAGTTGATGATTTAGCTTAAATGTCAGGCTTATCCTTTGTCTTTCTCCCGGTCTTTTTTCATAATAGCTTGAGCCAGAAAAAACTGGGTCACTAATAGGGACACCCGTTTCTCTATCAACCACACTAAATACTTTGTACGGATCTGAGTGGTAACCACTTGACGTGCTAAAAGCTAAATTAATCTGGCCGACCGTTCTACGATTGATAATGTGAGTTACACCCGCAATTAAATCAATGGTTTCTCTTACTCCTTCCTCAGCGAATCGATTAGCAGCGATTTGTGTTAATGGAACGGGCGTGCTGCCTGCACCAACACGGAATATTTCATCATGCGTGCCGGCTATGCCAAGTGAAAAACGGTAATCTTTTTTTGCTGTTTCTTTATTGACGGTGGCCGCCGCGCTAAATGAACGGTAATCGTTTTCTACTGATACGGCTGCATTATAATCAACCGACCAGTTGTTTTTGTGAGTGCGTGTCCAGGTTAAGCTGTTTGCGAGACGAGTATCATCGAATTCTGCTAATGCTCTTGCATTCGGATCTGAAACACCTACACCACCACCGCCCGAAGCGCCTGTTACCGTAGCACCGCTACCACTGCCTTTTACCGCACCTGAGGGCGTGGAACCAGACATTGTATCAAGTACGACCTGTATGTTCACTCTATCCTTATCAGAAACGTCACCGCCAACACCGGCGACGAATTTAGCAACACTGACCCGATCATCCGCTTCGCTGTAGTACAAAAAGGAAGTATCAATTTCCCAGGCGTTTTCCAGGGCTAAGGTATTACCCGCGTGTTGTGATAGTAAGGTGCAGGTTGCTACGGTTAATTTATTCTTGATTGATTTCATGTGCTTCTCTAGTAGTTGGGGCTCTATAAATGCGACTCTGGTGCTGCGTTAATTGTGGTGATTTGTGTTGCTGTGTCTAATTAAGCTGTGATTAATTACAGCCGCAACCGCCGCCACCAACCCCATTACCACCTGTTGACGCCTCTTTACTGAAAAAAATATGGTCATCACTGAATTGATGCATTTTGTCCTGAGGGAGTTGCATTTCCTGTTTAGCCAGAATGTCCTTTTCCCAGGGTTTTACATTCTCTGTAACCGTTACGTTTGAGAGTGTTGAACATGCTGAGGTGAACAAGCAGGTTAAAATAATCAAAGTTTTTTGCATGGTGTTTTAGTATCCATTTTGAGATTAAATGGTGCGTTAGCGTTCTTGTTTTGTAAATATATTATGTAAAAACAAATATTTATATATTATTTATGATGTGGTTTATCATGAGAAATGTGTATTCCTTCATATTTAAAGGCAAACAATAAATTTATTATAGACATTGAATTATAAAAAGGGAGTGAATGCCGAGTTTTAGTGTCATCTTTTCAACATTATTTAATCATGAAACTTTAAGGCTCTTTTATAAAATTCTGGTTCCCTTAAAAAACCGTAAAGTGAGACCGATTAATTAACTTGAAGTTGCAACAAGTTTTGACTACGTTGGTGTTAATCTGGTCTTTACATTTATTACGTGAGTCACGATAAATGGTAGAGTAGTCATTTTTTTCAAAACCTACCCAATAAAAAGCATTTTCTTTTCTATACTAAGCCAATCAAGACTAAATCAATTCAGAAAATTAATTATTAAGTGGAATTAAAAATGATAACACCCGTTGTTTTATCAGGTGGTTCGGGGACACGATTGTGGCCGCTGTCCAGGAAGGCTCATCCTAAACAATTATTACCGTTGTTAAATGAGACGTCATTATTACAGGATACGATCAATCGTTTGCAGGGGCTTAAAAATATAGATCATACCGTTATTATCTGTAACGAAGATTATCGTTTTATGGTCGCTGAGCAGGCGCACTCGACTAGTATTGCTACAAGCGCAATCATCTTGGAGCCAGTCGGTCGTAATACCGCACCGGCAATCGCACTTGCTGCATTTAATGCGATGCAAAAAGATGAAAATGCAATCTTACTCGTATTGCCAGCGGACCATGATATTCAGAATGTGGATGCGTTTCACAAAGCAATTGAGGTTGGTCTGCAGCAAGCTTTAAATAATCAATTTGTTACTTTTGGCATTGTTCCAGATAGTCCTGAAGTGGGTTATGGATACATCAAATCAGTCAATAACGTTGGTGTAAATGAAGTTTCTAAAATTGAGAAATTTGTTGAAAAGCCTGACCTGCAAACAGCAACAGGTTATCTCAAAGAAGGTGGTTACTACTGGAACAGCGGAATGTTCATGTTCAAAGCTGAGGAGTATTTAAATGCTTTGAAAGAGTTTGCACCTGAAATCTACAGCGCAAGCCAAAAAGCAATGAATGCGGCAGTAATAGATATGGATTTTGTCCGTGTGGGTGTGAAAGAATTTGAACAATGTCCAGGTGATTCTATTGATTACGCCGTCATGGAAAAAGTGAGTAATGCAGTCGTTATTCCCGTTGATATTGGATGGAGTGATGTTGGCTCGTGGTCAGCGCTTCATGAAATAGGCGATAGAGACGAAGATAATAATATTTTTATTGGTGATACTAAAAGCGTCTCAACTAAAAATAGTTATGTAAGAGCAGAGCATAAGTTAGTCACGACGCTTGGCGTAGAGAATTTAATTATTGTAGATACCGACGATGCATTGTTGGTTGCTGATAAGAACTATGTACAGGACATAAAAAAAATTGTGGAGTCGCTATCAGCTGAAAATAGGGCAGAAGTTATTTTGCATAAACGAGTATGTCGACCCTGGGGTTGTTACCAGGGCATCGACCACTCCGATCGTTTTCAGGCAAAACGCATAACGGTTAATCCTGGTGCTATTTTATCTTTGCAATTACATCACCATCGTGCAGAACACTGGATTATTGTTAACGGTACGGCGAAAGTAACAAAGGGTGAAGAAACTTTTATATTATCTGAAAATGAATCCACCTATATCCCTTTGGGAACAAAACACCGGTTGGAAAACATTGGAAAAATTCCTCTGGAATTAATAGAAGTTCAAACGGGCAGTTATCTTGGCGAAGATGACATTGTTCGTTTTGATGATATATATGGAAGAGAAGGAAATAAGTAATGGTAAAAAAAGTATGAAAGCATTGGTTAAGAAGGTATTAGTTACCGGCGGAGCAGGTTTTATTGGTTCGCATATTGTAGACCGATTGTTATTGGACGGTCATGAAGTTGTGGTTTTAGATGATTTTTCTACCGGTCATAGAAGTAACCTGCCGGATAATAATGCCGCACTTACAATCGTCGAAGGGGATATAAGTGATTCAAAAACGGTTCAGCAATGTATGGAAAATATTGACTGGGTGTTTCATAAAGCAGCAGTGGCTTCTGTGCCAAAAACGGTTAATGATCCAGTCGGTAGTAGCGCGGTAAATTATCAGGGTACATTGCACCTGTTGGAAGCGGCTAGAAATAATAATGTAAAACGATTTGTGTTTGCTTCCAGCGCGGCATTGTATGGCGATGAACCAACACTACCAAAAGTTGAAACCATGTGTCCTGTTACTTTATCGCCGTATGCAGTTGATAAACTAGCATCAGAGTTTGCCTGTGGTATGTATACGAAACTCTATGGGCTGGAAACCGTTTGTTTAAGGTACTTTAATGTCTATGGTCCTAAGCAAGACCCATCCTCACCGTATTCAGGTGTGATATCTATTTTTACGGATAAACTTAAAAAGAAAGAAGTACCGACTATCTTTGGTGATGGTGAGCAAGTTCGAGATTTTGTTTATGTCGGCGATGTAGTAGAGGCAAATATGAGAGCTGTTGCAACAGAAAATGTTGCTGGAGAGTATTACAACATAGCAACAGCTAATAAAATCACACTAAATGATTTGCTTAAAATATTATGTGAAATTTATGATACCGATTTTAAAGTAAATTATGGCGAGACCAGGCAAGGAGACATTAAAGAGTCTTATGCCGTGATTGATAAAGCCGTTTCGATATTGAAATGGAAGCCAGCGATAGAATTAAAGCAAGGTTTAAAAATATTGTGTGAAAGTTTGTAAGTTTAGTTTCAAGGTAATTTTCAGGGTAATATTGATTCAATTTACAAATGAAATATTTAAGTTAAGGATTAAAGATGAAGCAACAATTAGTTAACAAATTAACCGATAAAACAGCTGTGATAGGTGTTGTCGGTTTAGGTTATGTAGGTATCCCATTGGCTTTACGCTATGCCGAGGCAGGATACAAAGTGCTGGGTTTTGATATTGACCAGTCTAAAATTGATAAGATATCATCTGGAAAAACATATATAAAACATATTCCTGATGAAGACATTCAGGCAGCAGTAGATAATAATTTTGAGGCGACAGTAGACTTTGAACGTGCAAAAGAAGCAGATGCTTTAATACTTTGTGTGCCGACTCCTCTTGATCTTCATCGTGAACCCGATCTTAGTTATGTGCTAGATACAATGGATAGTCTTCTGCCATATCTAAGAAAAGGGCACGTAGTGTCTTTAGAAAGTACAACATATCCTGGTACAACAGATGAGGAATTAAAGCCGCGAATCGAGGGTACGGGTTTAAATATTGGCGATGATGTGTTTCTCGTTTATTCGCCTGAACGTGAAGACCCTGGCAACCCAAATTTTAAGACACAAACAATTCCTAAAGTATGCGGTGGTGATACAGAGTCTTGCCGTGAAGTTGGTATTGCCTTATACAGCCACGTCATCGATAAAGTTGTTGCAGTTAGCTCGACACGTGCTGCTGAAATGACAAAGCTGTTAGAAAATATTCATCGAGCTGTCAATATTGGTCTGGTGAACGAAATGAAAATAGTTGCGGATAAAATGGGTATCGATATCTATGAGGTTATTGATGCGGCGGCGACTAAACCCTTTGGTTTTGTTCCTTATTACCCTGGGCCTGGGTTAGGTGGTCATTGCATTCCTATCGATCCGTTCTATTTAACTTGGAAAGCACGTGAATATGGTATTAATACAAGATTCATTGAGCTGGCAGGCGAAGTTAATAGCTCAATGCCGGAGTATGTATTGAATAAAATTGTCTCAGGATTGAACGATCAGAAAAAAGCAATCAATGGCAGTCGGATACTTATGCTGGGTATTGCCTACAAAAAGAATATTGACGATATGCGTGAATCACCTTCCGTTGAAATTATGCAACTCATTCAGGATTGTGGTGCTGAGATAGATTATTCAGACCCTTACGTTCCCGTGTTTCCAAAAATGCGTCGTTATAGTTTTGATTTGAATAGTGTTGCGATAACGGCTGATAATATTAAAAATTATGATTGTGTTGTTGTCGGTACTGATCACGTAGATTTTGACTATAAAATGATTGGTGAAAACGCAAAGCTCATTATTGATACACGTGGTATGTATCGTGGTGAGCATGAAAACGTCGTGCATGCTTAATAAAAAATAAAGAATAGGAATAAATATGAATGTCGTAATGATTGGTTCAGGTTATGTCGGTCTTGTATCCGGTGCTTGTTTCGCAGAGTTTGGTGCGAATGTAACGTGTATAGATAAAGATGAAAGTAAAATAAACGCATTGCTCAATGGGAAAATACCTATTTATGAGCCAGGTCTGGATGATTTTGTAGCTAAAAATATTAAGGCGGGACGTCTTGGTTTTTCGACTGAACTCAAAGAAAAAGTAAGTGAAGCTGATTTAGTCTTTATCGCTGTTGGTACACCGACAAGACGTGGCGACGGCCATGCGGATTTACAATATGTTTATGCTGCAGCAGAAGAGCTTGCTGCATATTTAAAAGGTTATACGGTTATTGTAGATAAATCGACCGTTCCTGTGGGTACTGCTCGACAGGTGCATCGTGTTATTAGCCAGGCGAATCCCGATGCTGATTTTGACGTGGCATCTAATCCTGAATTTTTAAGAGAAGGTTCAGC
>CAZCOZ010000083.1:0-2164 GCA_964500555.1 uncultured Thiotrichaceae bacterium
CTTTCTTGATACCTCGGGTACTTAACTGACAGTTTCTGTTTGCATCTAATTTTTTTCTCTTTGATTGAGCCGCATACTGCCATTCAATTTTAGTTGGTAAGCGGTATTTACGTCCAGTTTGCTTGCTCATCCATTTAAGATAAGATTTCGCAATCTTGACATCCAGATTAGAAACAGGTAACTGATTGTTAATGCCCGACACAGTTGCACAGGCAGAAGATTTTTTACAAAATTGATTTAGCTCATTTATTGAAACTTCATACTTACCGATGGCAAAGGTTTTAATTTTGTTCTTACCTGGGATAACGACGAGCACAGGCCCTACGTCTGCACCTTTAATTTTATCTTTACATACTGCTCTTTTACCTCGGGAACCCAATCCTGCAAGGGACTTATCACAAGGATCACGAGATTGGATTTTTATTGCTGCCAACACACTATTTGAGTTAAAAATTCTCATGCTGTGTTTTTTCGCTTCACGTGCACGCTCAGGGAAAGCTTTCCCGGTTTGTGTAATACATTTTGCTAACGCTATTATAAGATTATTTTTAATACCATTATATCGTCGCCTATCCAGTTCTTTTAATTTAATGATAGCGGTCTCAAAATTACGCATATTCAAACGACCCTGGCATTTTAATTGTTTATTTACATTATTTAATGCCACATCAAATAACTGCACTTCATTTTTCTTTGCGCTAATTTTTTTATTATTATTTTCTTGTTTTTTCTGCCTAGCTACCCTGTTAGCCAGTTCCTTCTTTGCCATATCAGCTTTTCTAGACTTAATACGCTCTGCTGCTGCCGACATTTCTTTCACTTTAAGATCGAGTGCATCTTCATTATCAGTGTAACGCCTGGCGTTAGTTATCAGATGTTTTGCCTTGCTGTATTTATAATCTTTGATGGCAGTCGTTATTTCTTCGTAGTACAAATCATAAACAATTTCTTTCTGATCAAAAACCCAGGGGTCTTCTTCTTTTGTCAGAATCAATAAGTCAGATATGTCTTTCCATACGGAATATTCCCATGGATCGGTAAAAGTCGGGTTTTTTAATAAGGTTCGTAAATCCTCCTTATAGAAATCTATTTTAATTTCTAATTCCAGCTCGGTCCTGATATCAAATTCTGAAAACGGATCAATCGGTTGTTCTTGAATAAATAAAAAATAGCTTGTAATTACAACCGAAAGCAATAGTGCAAACACCGTTGCCATTCGATTAGTCGCTTTAATTTTTGGTGAAAAACCCTCGACAAAATCGTCAACAGTGGCCATTCTATCTTCACGGCGAAAAGCAATGGCTTTTTCAATGGCACGCCATTGGTGTTTTTTTATATTATTTATTCGTTTTGGTTTTAGGCCACGGCGATCAGCCTCATCTGCTGGCACTTTATTGTAAGGGTGCTCACCTGTAAACAATTCATAAGCGACACAACCCAGTGCATAAATATCATCTCGAATATCAGGTTCTTCACCTTCCAGCATTTCAAGGCTGGCATAAGCAGGTGTTAAAGCGCCGAGATTTCCTGCATCAAAAACAGTTTTATCCTCTGGATTATCGTCTAGATGCTCAACTTTGGAAACCGCTCGAGCAATACCAAAATCAAAAACCTTTGCCAAGCCACGTTGCGTGACAAATACATTGCCCGGCTTAAAATCGGAGTGAATAATTTTTTCAGCGTGGGCATATGATAATGCAGATGACATACCTTTTATTATTTCCCAGGCATCATCAGTGGGCAGTCCAGTTGATTTGTATTGTCTAATTAATTCATCCAGCGGATGACCATCCATAAACTCCATGGTCATAAAAACAGTGTCGTTATCTCGATCGAAATCGAAAACATTTACGATGTTAGGGTGTGCAATGCGCTGCGACTTTCGAGATTCCCTTTGTAGTGATATAAATGCTTCTGGGTGCGCCTTGAACTCTTCACTCAATACTTTTATTGCAACGTAGGGGTCTCTATCCTGTGCTTCCACCTTAAGCAAATCTTTAGCTTTGTAGACTATTCCCATGCCACCTGCACCGAGTACACTTTCGAGCACAAACCGTTCCTTTAGTATTCCATGCTCCCCTATCTCTACGGCTGAAGCCAAAAATTTACCGGTAGACATCGGTGCATTTTGATCGGTGACATTTTTACTTGTTATAACGGGTGC
>CAZCOZ010000083.1:2264-8399 GCA_964500555.1 uncultured Thiotrichaceae bacterium
GTGTTTTATCCTCAGCATCACTTACTTCGATTGTGCCTACGTCAAAATCTACGGCGGGTTTTTTTTCTACAGGATGGGGTGCATCATCAGACTTATGCCCTTCAGTTGACGGAATTTTTATTTTTGTTTTATCGGAGTCTTTATCGTTCATACCAGCAACACTATTTTTGTAAACCTGTTTGTGGCATGGGCAGTGAAGCCGGCTCACCTTTTACTAATATGACAGACACGTTATCATTCGCACCGTTATCAAGAGATTTTTGAATCAACGTATCTACCGCTTCTTCCAATGGCATACTGGACAGTACCTGGCTTATTTCTTCCTTCGGTAACATGTTATAGAGCCCGTCACTGCACAGCAGAAAGATATCACCCAATTGGACACTAAATACGTTTATATCGATACAAACGTCTCGACTAGCGCCAATCGCACGAGTAATTATATTTGAATCAGGGTGACTTTCAGCATCTTCCGGTGACAAAAAACCCTGCTCCACGAGCTCTTCTACTTGGCTATGATCTCGTGATAACTGAATAAATTTATTATTCCGAAATCGATATAACCGGGAGTCACCTGCCCATAAACAAATGCCAACATGCCCTTTAATTGCGAGCGTTACTACCGTGCTACCGAGTGTTCTACCATCGAGCATAATATCTGCATACTCAAGTATGCGTTGGTTAACATCGATTAAACTATCTTCTACGGTATCAACAAAATCGTTTAATGATGCTTTATCAGTAATTTCATCCAGTGACTTTACGATCATATTACTAGCAACATTGCCCGCTTCATACCCTCCCATTCCATCGGCTACCGCCCAAAGCTGTAATTCTGGTAATGAAATGATTGAATCTTCATTTATCTCTCTAACCATTCCTACGTTAGTGTCCTGCGCTGAATTCCATCGTATCGGACGTCTGACTGTTGCATCACTCATAATTTTAAACTTGTTGTGTATTGTAGGGTATCTTCCAGTCACGCTGCGACCACTGACCATCAAGCATCGAAGCAACGTTACCTATCGGCGGCAGACCCTGACAACTAAATAGCAATGGACTTATCAACTGTGAACCCGACGTTTGCCATAAACTAAAACTGGATAAGCCAGATGCCAATGCAGCATTAAGCATAAACGGCATAGCCGTTGATAAAATATTTTCATCTTCACCTGCATTTAAGCCAAACAACATGGGCCCCATCTCACCCAAGTTAAATGTGGCCTCATAACTTTGTGTTATCGATAAAGGAATTTCTGTTACTACAGAAATTAGTTCATCGGCATCCACACTACCATCGAGTGCAGTAAGACAATGTTGCTCCAAACCATCGAACCATTCTTTTTGATCCAACATAAATTTAACGGGACTAATATTGGAAGGAAATGACTGTACCAGACTGACGGGAAAGTATCGTCCTACTCTATCGACACTGGGCATCATCAACCCTGCCCACATGTTCTGATCGATAACTCCCGGAGAAAACACAAATCGCCATATCGGACTGGTTAGATAAATATCTAACCAGTCTTCACCCATTTGTTCTTGCGAACCTGAAATAAAATGCTGTAACCATTCATCCCAGATATTAACAAAAGATGTCGGCAGATTTCGCGTCACAAAGTCACCATATGCTGGTAATTTTCCATATAACCCGATTTGTTGTTCAACTTTCATTTCAATAAATCTCTAAATTGATGACGGACATTTAAAGGCACCAAGTAAATTTTGGTTAAACGGATTATTAACACTCTTCGCTTTTATCAAATATTTAATTTCATGCTGAATCTTTGAATCACCTGAACGATCAGTTACAGAAAAAGTAGCTAAGTAAACATTGGATTTTTTCGTTTTCTTTATGTTTGATTTGTCCTGCAGCTTAAACCACGCCCAAGGCCCATAAAATGTTTTATCATGACGTTCTTCATTGACACTTTCAAATACAATACGCACACGTTTGTTTTCATCTTCGCCAGACCAGTGCGCATTTTTCCAAAATTTTGGACCATGGCTATACGTAATACGTTGGTCACCTATTTCCAGCAAAAACCGAGAATCTTTCTTATCCATACGGTAAGCTTTCAACTGAAATGAAACAGATGGAACGGCGGGATTGTCTCGGAAGAAAACGTTTTTAATCGTCTGCGCGCGTCGTATCTGTTTTAATGTTGCTGAACTCAATCCAAGGGAACGATTATCCACCACACGATTAGACCAACCCTTTCGAGTATTTACAAACGGTTTAATCAGTTCTTTGTAAAATTTATCCATACTACCATCAGGCTTAAAGAATTCACTGAAATCAAATAAAGCAAGTTCATCTTTTGATGAACGTTTTAGTGGGTAACGTCCTGCTAGCCCCTGCTTATAAGGTTCATATACCCGACTTTTCCACTCGGTATTAACATAATGATGCGCAGACCCCAGAATCACTTTCCAGGACTCATCCGATAGTGATATCAACCAACGCTTAACTGGGTCAGGCGTTTTCTTGGAGAAGCCACGTAACGAGGTTATTGCATTACCAGTACCGCTGGAAAAACGGGCTTTTGCAATTTGATAAGCTTTTTTATCGGGATCCGGCGCTACAGAAATTTCATTAAGAAAATCCTGCAGCTGTTGTAATTTCAGTACAATTGATGTAACAGGTGCTGGTTTTGTCTTACTTTCTCTTAACAATACATTTATGTCTCTAAATTGTTGGTCAACCTTTGTACCTTTAAATTTATCCGCCAGAAAACTGGTTGCGCCACCGGCTTTTCCATCGCCATGATCATCATTCACATTTTGCATCAATTGCGATGACAATTGAGTGTTTGTTGCAGTAACCTGCAAAATCGACAACAAGGGTGAGTAAACCGGGTCAGTAAAACTGGCTAACACTTCGGTTGCCTGCCTTATATTTTTGAACTCATTAATTTCTAACGCAGCAAATATTTTTTTCCAATGCGAAATATAATCTGCCATATACAACGCTTTTACCTTTTCGCTAATATCATCGAGATCATTCTTAACAAAATCGACCTTGGCATTTTCATCATCCGACAACACCCATCGTTCGTTTACTATGTCGGCAATAACTGGCGAGTCAGTGGATAAATCAATGTTTTCATATCCCTCTTTAGAGAACATATAAGGAATTAATAAAGCTTGTTCAACAGCGGGGGTAATCTTAAAAACCTCACGAACCCCCTCACCAAACATATTAAGCACATCAATTTTTTGATTAAATTCTGGCTTTGTTCTTATCCGACTGTATATACGCTTATGAACTGGTACTCGCAACAGAATACTGCGTGTTTGTTTTACTAATCGACTATTCAGTTCTCTAGATTCTAATTCCAGATTCAATAATGCATTCAGGTGTAATTCAAGTTCTTTACGGCTAGATGCTTCACCTTGCATGTTTTTCGCCCAGTCCGTAATGAACCAGTCAGTAATTAATCGTTTATCCATATAATCAGTTTTATTGAACATTAAATATGATCTAAAACTGTTGTATAAGTCACCACCTTGGTGACCTTTTTGAATTTGTTTTTCTAGGTAGTTGATAACACGTGGTAAAAACAGCTCTTTTAACTGTGCGTGGTAAGCATCATTCGCGGATGAATCAACATTGCCATCATATAAGCCCATTCCAGATAACCAAGGATGTTCATCCTGATCATAAACAATACTGGCTTTGGCTAATGCATTAAGCGTTGGCAGCACGGCTCTTATGTCTTTATTCCACTGGCTGAGCCGCTTGTTTTCAACGTTGAACTCTGCAATATAAGTCTCAACCTCTGTCATAAATGTATTATGGCGTGTAACACTGCCGGTCCAAATTGCTAACAAACCAATTGTTAGTAATATCACACCGATATAAGCTGAGCGTTGCGCCCATTTAATAAAGGTCTCAAATTTACGGTTTGAGCCAACCAGTTCAGATTCTGGAAAGATAACTTCACGGAATAGATTGCCCAAGAAAAAGCTTTTACCCTGCCCCTGTTGCAGGGCTACATTCTCTCGAGAAAAACCAAAATTTGATGATACCGATGACATCATTCGATCGATAGGTGTACCATCTTGTGTGCCGCTGGTGAAATAAATTCCACGAAGATAGGGTTGAAACTGATATCTATTTTTAACAAACGTTTGCTTTACAAAACTATCGATAACGTTTTTAAGGTTTTCAATCTGCTGAGGAAAACCTTGAATTGCAGCACGTCGCCTCACATCACGCTCAGTATGAATACGTGACAGCTCTCTTGAATATAAACGCTCAAGAAGTTTATTATATTCAGTATCTAGAAAATCAAAATCAGGGCTCTGAGAAGGCTTCGGAGCATTCGGTAACGATATACCCCAAACCTGCTCACGTTCCTCTTTGCTTAGGTCTTCAAAATATTCACCAAACCCAGAAACCAGATCGGCTTTGGTAAACATGAGATAAATCGGGAATCGTATTTCAAGTTTATCCATTAATTCATCAATACGTGTCCTTATGGTCTTAGCATGAAGCACACGCTCTTCTTCGGTCTGTAACAAAAGATCATGAAGACTAATAGCGATAATTGCACCATTAATAGGACGTCGACGTCGGTTTTTCTTCAGCAGTTGAAGAAAACCTTCCCAAGCATTACTATCGACGACTTTATGACTGTCCTGTGTGGTATAACGTCCAGCGGTATCAATCAATACTGCTTCGTTGGTAAACCACCAGTCACAGTTACGCGTACCACCAATTCCCTGCAGCGCGCCTTTTCCAAACTGCTCAGCTAGAGGGAAATCAAGGCTGGAATTAACGAGTGCGGTTGTTTTACCCGAACCTGGTGGCCCAATAATGATATACCAGGGCAATTCATATAATGCTTTTTTGCTACCTTTACCTTTAAACTTTAACTTTTTTAGCGTCTCTAGTGCCTCAGTAAAGCGTTGGTTCATCTGCTGCATTTCTTCCGATGATTGTTCCGACGCCGCATCGTGAGTCATAGACTCATGATTTTGCTCAAGATCACCAAGCAAATCATTGTTATGTTTGTTATTCATAAACTGAATGCGTAAATTATTCAGCCCCCATATCACCACTAGAACAATAATTGCTATGAGTCGAGCGATAACGCTGCCTAGCGGTGCTGCGTTATCCTCACCAAATTTAAGCATCGGCCCGGCAAACCAGATAACTATCGATAGCGCCAGTAACCCTATTAGCGACATAACGATTCTGTTTGCGAAAAATCTTATAATTTTATCCATTATTATTTTGTTTTGTTAGTTTTAAACTAAAGATTGAATTATTTCTATTACAACTTTTACAGTCGGTTTATTTTATTCAGGTGTTTCCTTTCGCGCTATCGTTCGCATATCAGTAATTTCATCAAGCTGCTCGACAATGGGTGATGACGAATCATATAACCACACTCTAAAACCAGAATAACTTAGAAGTAAAACTGCACTGACGATGCTGACAACCACCCATATTGGAATGTAATGTACCAGTGAATTTCTGCTCTTACCTAAGCCCCGCCAGTTCGGCGACAATGATCTTTCATATTCACCGCGCTGTCGACGAATAACCATAAACAAATCATCACGCATTTGTTCAATCATATCTCGGCCACGATGAATGACACGGTATTTACCCTCAAAGCCTAAACTCAAAAAGATATACATCAACTCGAGAATGTATAAATTTTCTGCTGGCTGCTCTTTCATACGATCAAGAATAAGAAAAAATTTTTCGCCACCCGATGTTTCGTTATGAAACACACTTAGCAAGGTTCGTTGCGGCCATGCACTCTCACTTCCCCAGGGAGTATTTAAGACTGCTTCATCCAGTGATGTGCAAAGGGCATAACGTGCGGAAAGTACTATTTCTGGTTTTATACCGGTTTCTTTAGCTGTATTTTCGAACGTTTTTATTTCGTTAACTAATCGGTTATGCAAGCCACCCACATCAGGGTGGGAGAGCGATGATCGGGTTTTTTCAAAAACGGCTATGAGTGTGGATGCTGCATTGACTAAGGGGTTTAAACCACTAGCCGTACTAAAGTATGCACTTGCCACACCTTGAGCGACTGGCGCTGGCTGTTGTGTCTGATAAGTCGGCGCAGCAGGTTGCTGTGCAACCGGTTGCGGCGCTGGCTGCTGCAA
>CAZCOZ010000083.1:8499-10137 GCA_964500555.1 uncultured Thiotrichaceae bacterium
CGGCGGTGGTGAAACGGGTTGCTGTGGCGGTTGTTGTGTAGGTGGCTGCTGTGCAACACCTCGTCCGCCAGGCATGGGTCTTAATACCGTTTTATCACCATCAACAGATGGTGGCTTAAATACAGTTTTGTCTGAATCATCTGATGACATAAGTACTCCCAATATTCATACTTGCAGGCAGTTACAATATTACTCTGCTAGTTCGACCGAACAAGATAAGTCAGTATTCTGACTGTCATTCACCGGCACTTTCTAAATTTCTTTATTACTGACGGATCGCCCAGAATTCAATTTCAAGTCCTGGAAAATCTCCACCGATGTGTAATGCAAAACCACCAGAATGTTTTAATTCACTCCAAAAATCACTTTGTGGATCTAGTTGAAAATAAGTATAACCAGAGTGATAAGGAATTTGACGCGGCGCAACTGGCAATGCTTTTAATGCAATCCCCGGCATAGCCGCATTCACTAATTGACGGATACGTTCAACTGGCCCAATTTTAATTTGAGCGGGAAGGTGTGCTCGCAACGTTTCCTCAGGAATATCAGCCCTGACTGACAACACAAACATAGCCGTACCGATAAGTGATTTATCGGCAATTTCTGCCACACGAATGCCGTATTTTTTCTCAACTAAATTAAGTGAAACCGCACTCTGCTCATACACCATACTAAGGCAATTACGTAATTCAGATATTACAGGGGTAAATGTCGCCTGTAGATCATCATGCAAATAAACAGGAAATTCAGGCGCACGTTTATTTTTGCTGACAAATGTTGATAGTTCACCAACCATTTGTACTATTTCAGCGAATAAATCGACAGGGTGTAAACCATTCATTGTAGAAAGGTGATTACACATCGGTTCGATACGATTGATTAACTGCAACATCATATAATCTGCTATTTCAGCCGTACCGCCCCGATTAGTATCAGCCAGGCGTCCCGCAATAGCTTCACCTCTGTGATGTAATAACCCTTTCACTTCTGTTAGGTAACCCGCTAACTTCGTTGATTTGTTACAGTCCAGGCAAGTTGCAATGTAATCATCGTCGAGTAAGACGTTTTTATCTTCCCTGGATTCAGCAACCCGAATAAGTCCGACACAGGCATAACCACTTAAGTCATCCGACTCCAGCATTAGACGAAAACGTAATTTACCTACGCTCAATGCAATATTATCACCGGATTCGTGAGAAACATCGCGTGTATCCTGCTCGAAACGATAATATCGTGCCAGACCCTGTGTATTTTCTTGGTCAATAACATCAACCGCACCTGGTCTTTTTACCGGAACACAAATATAGACGATAGTATTATGGGTGTTTTCAGGTACTGATAAAACAGGCGGTGGTTCATCAACATCTGGAAAACTAAAAGGAGACCCATCAGGAAACACACCTCTAGCTTTTGTGACAGAAACCTTACCAAGGGTGAGCAATTGCTGATCGACTTCAAATTCATGAATTCCCCAACCATATGCCCCATATGCTGAACATCTCCCATCTAACAGTCGCTCAAAATATCGCTCCTGTTGCTGAAAATGCTGCGGATTCAGAAACATGCCTTCTGACCAGACAACTTTACTATCTAATGACATTATTTTTTCGCCAATTTTTTATGTTTATAATTTGAGAC
>CAZCOZ010000084.1:0-1086 GCA_964500555.1 uncultured Thiotrichaceae bacterium
CGATCTGGCGAAAAATGAATTTGGCGCGGTTGAAATTGATGATGGACCGTGGTGCCAATTTAAAAATCCCAAAACAGGTAAAGATATCGTAATGAACGATGTTATTGCTGATGCATTTTTACAACAAATTTTGTTATGCCCAAAAGACTATGACGTGATTGCAACGCTCAATCTAAATGGTGATTATATCTCTGACGCATTGGCAGCACAGGTTGGGGGTATCGGTATCGCGCCAGGTGCAAACCTATCTGATAGCATTGGATTATTTGAAGCAACACACGGAACAGCGCCCGATTTGGCAGGTCAAAATAATGTTAATCCCAGTTCGCTTATTTTGTCAGCTGAAATGATGCTGCGATACATGGGGTGGACTGAGGCGGCGGATCTGATTGTTAAAGGGGTTGCTGCTGCTATCGGTGAATCGATTGTTACTTTCGACCTTTCAAGACTGATTGAAGGTGTTGAGCCTGTGAGCTGTTCTCAATTTGGCGAAGCAATTGTCAAAAAAATGTGATTTAAATAATGGCTGACAGGTATTGAAATTGTGCCAGTTTGCCAGCATATTGCATGATAAGCGTAGAATATTTTTTAGATTTGTAAACCAAAATACCGAAATACTTTTAATATAAAATTTATAGCAAAAATGATTCCTGATTTAGAAAAACAGATAGCTATGATCTACACTGAAGGTGAGGCATGAGTAATTTCATTAAGAATAGTCAAGGTGCCGGTGATGAAGACTGGGATGCTGACTATGACGGTGGCTTAGCAGTAGAGGAAGAAAAGCCCAAGCTGCAATCACCGAAGCAATATAAAGTTTTTGTGAATAATGACGATTACACGCCTATGGAGTTTGTGGTTCAGGTATTGATGATGTTTTTTGCAATGGATAATGCAAAAGCAACACGGGTAATGATGTCGGTACATACAAAGGGAAAAGGTATTTGTGGCGTTTTTAGTCATGAAATTGCCGAAACCAAAGTTGATCAGGTGAATGAGTTTTCACGCTTGAATCAACATCCTCTAATGTGTTCGATGGAAGAGGAGTAACATTTTTCAGGATGATTTTACTGGATATTATTAGTG
>CAZCOZ010000084.1:1186-6715 GCA_964500555.1 uncultured Thiotrichaceae bacterium
TGGATATTATTAGTGAATATTATTAGTGAATATTATTGAAGCGGGATTATTTAGGTAACGTTATGTTAAGCAAAGAATTAGAAGCATCGTTGAATAAAGCATTCAGTGACGCGCGTGAACAAAGGCACGAATATATTACAGTCGAGCATTTACTGCTTGCGCTGTTAGATAACAATAGTGCCAATGCTGTGCTGCAGGCTTGTGGTGCAGAATTGACTTTGCTTAATAGTGATTTGCAGGACTATCTTGATAACAACACACCTGTCTTTGGTGAAATTGTTGGCGGCGAAGTACAACCTACATTGGGTTTCCAACGTGTATTACAGCGTGCCGTGTTTCATGTGCAATCATCAGGTAAAAAAGAAGTGGTCGGTGCTAATGTGCTGGTCGCGATGTTTGGTGAGCAGGAATCACAGGCTGTTTATTTATTGAATCAACAAAATGTTGACCGCCTGGATGTGGTCAATTACATTTCACACGGTATTACCAAAGTGCCGAATGAAACAGAAAAGTTGGAAGATCATTCCGATCAGGCGAATAACAAGGACGCTGAATCGCAACCACTGGAAAATTACACAACGAATTTAAATCAACGTGCAATGCAGGGTTTAATCGATCCATTAATTGGTCGTGATGATGAAGTTGAGCGCACGGTACAAATTTTATGCCGTCGCCGAAAAAATAATCCATTGTTAGTCGGTGAAGCGGGTGTCGGTAAAACTGCTTTAGCGGAAGGTTTGGCCAAACGCATCGTTGATAAAGAAGTGCCTGATGTTCTACTAGAAAGTACGATATTTTCTCTGGATTTAGGTTCACTGGTTGCAGGCACAAAATACCGTGGTGATTTTGAAAAACGCTTAAAAGGTGTGCTCAAACAGTTAAAACAAAGTCCCGGTTCGATTTTATTTATTGATGAAATCCATACCATTATTGGTGCAGGTTCTGCATCCGGTGGCGTAATGGATGCGTCTAATTTAATTAAACCGATGTTGTCGAATGGTGAGTTGAAATGTATTGGTTCGACAACCTATTCAGAATTTAGAAGTGTGTTTGAAAAAGACCACGCGCTCGCACGTCGTTTCCAGAAAATCGATATCGGAGAACCTTCGATTGATGAAACCTTTGAAATTTTAAAAGGGCTTAAAACCCGCTTCGAAGAACATCATGATGTGAAATACAGCAATAACGCTTTACGCTCAGCAGTAGAACTTGCATCACGCTATATTACGGATCGTTTTTTACCGGATAAGGCGATTGATATTATTGATGAAGCCGGTGCAAGCAAACAGTTACTGTCGAAAGGGAAGTCCGCGAAGAAATCCGTTAATGTACACGATATTGAAAATATCGTCGCAAAAATTGCACGTATTCCTGCTAAAACAGTTAATACCTCTGATACTGATGTATTGAAAAATCTTGAACGCGATTTGAAACTGGTTGTGTTTGGTCAGGATGATGCCATCAGTACATTGGTGACAGCAATACGTATGTCACGTTCAGGTTTAGGTGATCCTGAAAAACCCATTGGTTCATTCTTATTCACTGGTCCAACCGGTGTCGGTAAAACTGAAGTCAGCAAGCAACTGGCTAACGTAATGGGTGTCGAGCTATTGCGTTTTGATATGTCGGAATACATGGAACGTCACACGGTTTCACGTTTGATCGGTGCGCCTCCGGGTTATGTTGGTTTTGATGATGGTGGTTTACTGACCGAAGCCGTAAACAAACAACCACATTGTGTCTTGTTGCTAGATGAAATTGAAAAAGCGCATCCAGAAGTATTTAATATTCTGTTACAGATAATGGATCACGGTACATTAACGGATAGCAATGGCCGTAAAACCGATTTTAGAAATGTTATTTTAGTGATGACCAGTAATGCCGGCGCACAATTAATGTCGCGTCGTTCAATGGGCTTTACCGAGCAACAAAATGAATTAGATGGCATGGAAGAAATCAAGAAAATGTTTACCCCTGAGTTTAGAAACAGGCTGGATTCCATTGTCAGTTTTGGTGTGCTTGACGCGCATACTTTATCGCACGTTGTGGATAAATTCCTGGTTGCGCTTGAAGCTCAACTCAATGAGAAGAAAGTAACGATTAATATTGATAAAGAGGCACGTGGCTGGTTAGCAGAAAAAGGTTATGATCCGAAAATGGGCGCACGACCAATGGCGCGTGTTATTCAGGAACATTTGAAAAAACCATTGGCTAATTCATTACTGTTTGGTGATTTATCGAAAGGTGGACATGTGAATGTAACAGTCACCAAAGAGAATGAACTGGATATTGAGACTGTTTCAGAAACAGCGAAAGCTTAAAAAAGGAATATTTTTTTCCTGGTGTTCTTTTGCAGGTCGGTTTAAAGCTGTAATGGATTTTTTATTTGCTTCTTTTTACCCCAGATATTACCCATAAAATCACCTCAGCGGCGAAATTTAATTGCCGCTACCCAGGCTTTCTGGTAGATCGGTTAGTGCAAATAATAATCCTTTCTCTACCCAAATTTTTACTTTGATACCTTTCACATAAATTTCAACAGGTGCTTCGCCTTTTTCGAGCAGTGGCATGTTTTCAAATATGTCTTTTTGGTACTCTGTTTGATACAGGGTTTGCACGACAGTTGAATCGGGTTTTTTTATTCTTAACTGGGCTGCGGTTATACCTTGTAATGAACAGTAACGTCCACCGATTAATTCAAACCCTGCATCACTTACCAAACGGCTATTCACCGGTAGAAAATCCAGCTTTTTAAAATAGCCTCGAATACCTTCAATGTTACTGGTTTTGATTTCTAATGGTTTGAGCTTGATAGAGTTGGCGGCAACTTCCAATGCAATACGCTCCTGTACATTACCTTTCTCGATAACAAGCGGTGACAGAAAAAACACCAGTAAAACAGCAATAACTGCAGCAGCGATAGCAAAGGGATAATTTGAACGTTGTTGAACAGTTTCTGGTTTTGCCTGTTCAGTGAGTGAGGTAAGTTGTTGCAGTTGATCATCTGTTAACGTATTTAGTTCAAGATGTTCGCGTACAGATTGTTTCAATGGCTTGTTCATGTTTTACCACCTCCAGATAAATTTCCGGATGCATTTTCTAATGCTGTTTTGTTTTCTGTTGTTGATTCAATTTTTTTCCTTAAACGATAAATTCGTGATAATACAGTACCTCTTGGCACATTGATTTGAGTTGATATTTCCTGGGCAGTCATTTCTTCTACTGCCCAATAATATAAAATCTCTCTTTCGAAAGGGTCAAAAAATTCCCACATGGCCTCCAGTTCAACTTGTGCCAATACGGTATCTTCCAGCGATGCCACATCGATAGCGACAGTACTTTCATCATCATAACTTTCTTCAGGAAAACGTTTGAGCCGTCGATATTCATCAATGAAGCGATTGCGTATAATCGTACGCACATAAGCCACTTCATTATTTTGTTTAGTAAGGGCTTGTTTGCTGGCTGATTGCTTATGTAAATATTTTTCAAGCGCATATTGCAGTAAATCGTAAGCATCGTCCTGATTGATGCACAATGTACAGGCGTAACGAAACAGTTTCTGTAGAACGTCTTTGTCAAATAATTCTGAATGATTGATGTTATCTTTTTGCATTATCCGCTTCTATCATTCATATCTATTATTCATATCTATCATTTATTTCTATTATTTATTTCTATTATTTATTTTTACTGCCTGATCCCAGTAATCCATCTGTTTGCAATCAGTTTTGGTAAAATTACATCAATATTACATTCGATTGAGTCGATGACAGTTTGTAATGAATTATTATTTAAAAAAGCATAGAGCAATTTGTACTCATGTTCATTTACTGCGAAAACGTTTGGTGTATTTTCTTTACGATGTATCAGCAGGTATTGGGTTTCCGTTATAGCTTGAACGCTGTTTTTTTCAGGCTTTATATCCTTGCAATTGCTTATCCAGATTTCATGGATGGGAACTTGAAAATCCAGTAATCCCAGTGAGTCGCTGAGTTGAAAATAAATTTGCTGTTGGTCGTGCATACGATTTTCAAATAACTCAAAATCGAATGCCAGATCGTCGTCAGCATAGTAGGCAGCATGAACCAGGAATTCAAGTTGGGCGAGATCAGGTAAGTAATCATATCTTGAGGGTAAGCGTTTTTCTTTGATTATTGAATGCAGGTGTTGATCAAATGTTGCACCATATTTGTTTAGATCTGATGCACCTGTCATATCGTTATCAACAAACTCTTTTGCAATGGAGTGAAATATATTTTCTCCCAGTATATTTTTGCAGGCAGGGTAAACAACTTTCAACGCATTTACTCTCGAACCACGTGTATTGTTTTTATAAATATCGATCGCAAGTTGTGGAGATATTTTCGATGACGGTATGATTTTTTCAATAAATGATTTTTTTTCTTCCGGTGCAGGGCGGCTCAATACTGAAGCGAACTCGGCAACATGTTCTTGTAAATTTATTAACATGATGTGCGCAAACTTGATGCACGCAGTGCTGTATTTTCTGCATAACGGGATATCATTTGTTTTGCTTTTTCTCTCTCATCGAGTAAAACGTTTAGTGCTGGAATATCATTATCCCATTCGATCAATACTGGTGCACAGTGATCATGTTGTAAATAATGTCTGAATAGATTCCACACTGGTTCGCTCACACGGTTATTGTGCGCATCGATGAGATAATTATTTTTATCCTCGTAGCCTGCAAGATGAACTTCACCGACATGATTGAGCGGCAGCGTGTCGATAAATTCTTTAGCCGAGTAACCGTGGTTGAATTCATTGACATAAGCATTGTTTATATCCAGCAAGATACCACAGCCAGTGCGGTTGACTAGTTCGGATAAAAATTCAGCTTCATTCATTTCAGAGCTTTCGAACTGTAAATACACAGACACATTTTCAACTAAAATAGTCCTCCCTAGCAATGTTTGCACCTGATCAATACGACGACTGACATGATTTAAGGATTCATTGGTATACGGGATAGGTAGTAGGTCATTAAAATGATGGGCACCGTGTTGCGTGAAACAAAGGTGGTCTGAAATCTGCGCAGGATTATATTCCGAGATCATGCGTTTTATCGTAGCAAGATATTGCCTGTCGAGAGGATCGACACCGCCCAAAGACATGCCAACGCAATGAAAGCTTAATGGGTAATGATGTCGGACAGCCGCCAGTTGCCGAGGTATCAGACCGCCTTTTGCACTATGATTATCTAATAATATTTCAAACCACGGAATTTCAGGTTGCTGCTGGATAATCTGCTCGATGTGTGCAGATCGTAGCCCTAGCCCAACACTGGCTTTCGGCAAAGCGGCTGGCTGCCCGTCCATTTTATTTCGCCGGTTTAACTGCCGCTACAACGCCACCAGTAATTTTTGTGCAGGTTCCCTTGGGGACATAGACCCATTCGTTATCATCATTATCTATTTTTGCTTTACCTGAACAACCATGTTTACCATCCAGTGAGCCGCAATCGTTCATTCCTGTTTTTGCTATACCGGCACATTTTTCCCATTG
>CAZCOZ010000084.1:6815-9902 GCA_964500555.1 uncultured Thiotrichaceae bacterium
TTAAGGCGCAATTATTTACACCTCAGAGCTTTATACGAACGAGGTGACGAATTGATTGCATTGATATAGATAAGAATAAAGTTAGTAAATAAAACAGAGATAAAAATATGGACTTAATACTAATGCTAACAATTTATAATAATGATTATCATTTGCATTTAAAAGTTGGCATTTCATCCGTTTTGACTATGTATTATTTGCTTTCTAAATGCTTTCGGTAGTTACGGCAGCCATGCGTTCTGGCTTTGATGGTTCAGCAATTCCATCGAAATTTCAGCATGGCAGCTCACTGGGCGGACGGAAACTAGGCGAACGGAACAAGAGAGGCTAACGCCCTGTGGAATGTGCCAATGCAGCCTCGGAGGTCTAGTTTCCACTTAATAACATTTCAGGCGCAGGGTAAATGGCTGAATAAAATTTTAAAAATTATGGAAGATGTAAAGAGTATAGGGAGGACCTGTTTCGATACCCCGCGTTTTGTTGTGGTTACTAACGGGTGTTGCAAGCAGGTTTTTTTATGGGTTTTTTACGGCGCAGTCGTAAAAAAGCTATTATTTAGCGCGATAGATAATGCGACCTTTTTCCAGATCATACGGGGTGAGTTCAACCGTAACAGCATCCCCCGTCATAATACGAATATAATGTTTACGCATTTTTCCAGAGATGTGCGCGATTACATTGTGTCCGTTTTCTAATTCTACGCGGAACATGGTGTTAGGCAGTGTTTCAGTCACTGTGCCTTCCATTTGTATTGCTTCTTCTTTAGCCATAAATTAAATATCTAGTTATTTAGTTAAATGAAAATGTTATGTAATCAATATGAGGGTAGTTAGAGCACTATCAAGGTTGACGGCTTTTAACGATGCGCAATTATCGTTGTTTTTACATTAATCGCAAGTGTTTTCGCTACTTTTCTACTATTTTGGGCGATTTTTCTTTGGTTTTAGCTGAATAGTTGTTCCCATTCTTCGGTAGCATGAAGATGGGGTCAATTAAGACTCGATTCGCCATTACGGCAAAATGCAGATGTGGGCCGGTAACACGACCCGTTTCGCCAACCTCACCGATGATTTGACCCTGGGTGACATAATCACCGGGTTTAACCAATAGCTTACTCATATGCGCATACATGCTAATCAATCCCTGACCGTGATCGAGATATATTAGGTTGCCACTAAAAAAGAAATCACCTGAGTCGATGACAGTACCGCTCGCGGTCGCTTTGATTGGAGTGCCTTCAGCGGCAGCAATATCCAGTCCACTGTGAGGACGGCGTTCCTGTTCATTAAAGAATCGACGTAAGCCAAAAATGCTACTAATGCGACCAGTTACTGGCCAGATAAAATCGACGTTGGGCAAGGTGTTACTGAATTTTTTTCTGGCGTCTCTTTTGCGAATACGTTCTGATGCAATGCGTTCGGCATCACGCTTATATGGATTAACTTTTCGTTTGTTCTTAATGGTTAAATGTTGTTCTGCGTATTTTTTATTAGTGATCGTCACTTTTGTATTAACGGTTAAGCCATCCGCTTGCTTAATGGAAAATTCATAATCACCGGGTTTGGTGGATAAGCCAATACCCGCCATGGCAACCCATGTGTTTTTGTTGGACGCATCGGTATAAGGAAAAACTGCGATGCGTCTTTTATTGAAATAAACTTTGGTATCCTGATCGTAGTTAGGTAATTTGAGTAATGCAATACCACCGGGAACGAGTTGTTGTTCTGGTAGAGCATAAGCAGAAAAGCTGCTGATTAAAAAAATAGCTGTCAGTAATGAAACAATACCGGAACGTGCTTGCTTGAAAAAAACTTGCTTGAAAAAAAAGTGGTACATACGTTTAATCCGTCATATAAGGTTGAGTTTATTATTCTAGTGTTAAGATGTATTTGTGAACCTTGTTATTCTACGGTGAGTATAACATCTCGTGTGTAATGACATAATTATGTAGATAATCATCGATAAACAGACCTCGTGCGTATCTAAACAAAGGCTTTAATAGAACGCTGTAATTAAAAACATGGCAAACAATTATTTATCAAAACGTGCTGACACTTTGAGCCCATTTCACGTAATGGATATTCTCGCTCAGGCTAAGCAACTAGCTGAGCAAGGTAAAACTATTTATCACATGGAAGTAGGTGAACCTGATTTTTCGACAGCTGAAAGTATTATTAATGCCGGTATCGAAGCATTGAACCAACGTAAAACGCATTATACGCCAGCATTAGGTTTGCCTGAGCTGAGATCTGCCATTGCTGAATATTACCAACGAAAATTCAAGGTCGACATAAATCCACAGCGAATTATTATAACCCCCGGCGCTTCGGGTGCTATCCAGTTAGCTATTTCATGTTTGTTAGATGTTGGCGAGAATATTTTACTGGCTGATCCCGGTTATCCCTGTAATCGAAACATAGCGCAGGTATTGGGTGTCGAAACAATTTCAATAGCAACGGATGCGAGCTGCCATTATCAGCTTGATGCCGAACTAGTGGCTAAACACTGGAGCAGTAAAACACGAGCCGCGATGGTAGCGACGCCGTCGAATCCTACAGGGACGATTTTAAGTAAATCATCTTTACGAGCGTTATTGGATACGGTGGCGAAAAAACAGGGGCACTTAATAGTCGATGAGATCTATCAGGGACTGGTTTATGATGGCAGTGATTTTACCGCGCTAGAAATTTCAGATGACTGTTTCGTGATTAACAGTTTTTCAAAATACTTTGGTATGACAGGTTGGCGTTTAGGCTGGATGGTCGTGCCAGAGTTTTATGTCGATGCGATTGATCGTATCGCGCAAAATATATTTTTAGCGCCACCGACTATGTCACAATATGCAGCGTTAAATGCACTGCAAGTAGAAACACAGTGCATACTTGATGAACGTAGAGATGTTTTTCAACAGCGACGTGATTTTTTATTGCCGGCATTACAGCAATTAGGTTTTGAGATTTCGGCCGAGCCACAAGGTGCTTTTTATATTTATGCTAATTGTGAACGTTTTACCGATGATAGTTTTTCATGGGTTCAACGATTGCTGACGACTCAGGGTGTAGCTTTAACGCCGGGGATTGATTTTGG
>CAZCOZ010000085.1:0-6081 GCA_964500555.1 uncultured Thiotrichaceae bacterium
AATACCCGTGAATTCACGCATATGAGTGCATATTTGCATGTGGTTTGTATTTTATGCGTGAGTTGTTACATGGCTTTTAGTGTATCAAGATCCTTTCTTACCAGAGAAGCCGATTGTGTAAACATTTCCTGTTCCTGTTTGCTCATGTCTAATTGAATGATGTTTTCAATACCATTTTTACCTAAAACGGCAGGCACGCCGATTGCGATATCTCTTTGACCATATTCACCTTCCAGTAAACAAACCGTTGGTAAAATGCGATGACGGTTATGCACAATCGCATCCACCATTTCCGCTACTGAGGCTGCGGGCGCATCATAAGCGCTGCTGTTCTGGCGTAACGCTAAAATTTCTGCACCACCGTTTCGTGTGCGTTCAACAATTGCGTCGAGTTTTTCCTGGCTGATAAAGTGACTAACGGGGATGCCAGAAATAGTTGTGTAACGTAACATCGGTACCATGGTGTCACCGTGACCACCTAGTACCATCGCATTTATATCAATGTTGGAGTAACCACTTTCCATTGCGATAAAACTTGCCATGCGACTAGAATCAAGAACACCTGCCTGACCAAAAACACGTTCGCGAGGCCAGCCTGTTTTTATATAAGCATGATAAGTAATTACATCAACAGGATTGGTTACAAATAATAAAATGGCATTGGGCGCATATTTTATCGCGCTTTCAATAATGCCATCCATGATTGGAATGTTACTGGATAAAACATCGGAACGAGACATGCCGGGTTTGCGTGGTAAGCCAGCGGTAATAATAATGATTTCAGAGTCAGCCATGAGTTGGTGATCAGTGCCACCGGTCAGGCGTGTGTCATAATTAAAAATAGGCGCGACTTCCTGAATATCCAACGCAGCACCTTCAGCTGCGCCTTCACGAATATCCAGTAAAACAATTTCCTGGCACATGTTTTTGGCAGCAATAAATTGCGCGGTTGATTCGCCAACTCTGCCGGCACCAACAATAGTGATTTTATCCATTTTGCTCTCCTATAGTTTATCGCTTTATTTATTGCTTAATCGATCGTTGTTAATACTATTTATAGCAGGTAACAGTGATGACGCAGAGTTTTAAAATGAATTCACTACGAATTAAGTGACGTAAATCAGTATAAGATTTTTTGTTAACAAATAATATTGCCAGTAACGCTTATTCTGACGTCTCAATTTATTTTATTGTCATCCCCGAAGTTTCTGTCGGGGCCTTAGCAATTGTTAGGTGATGTGAAATATCTGTATTCCCGATAAAAACCTCGGGAATGACATCATTTTGTTTTGGATAGTAGAAGTAATATATTTTTATTTAAGGATGGGTTTGAGTCGGGCATTAATTATGCCTGTTTAGCTTTTGCATTTCCCTTTGGAAATTTTTTCGCAACACCTGTCGCAATGGCCGCCTTTGATACTGCCAGTGGAATAGTTTCTAGCAAACGCGAATCAAGCGGTTTTGGAATAATGTAATCTGGTCCAAAAACCATAGCGTCAAGATCGTAAGCATTAAGCACTTCCTGTGGCACAGGTTCGTGAGTTAATTTAGCCAACGCATGTACCGCAGCAATTTGCATTTCCTGATTGATACAGCTTGCGCGGACATCCAGTGCGCCTTTAAAAATATAAGGAAAACCGAGTACATTATTTACCTGGTTGGGGTAATCGCTACGGCCTGTGCCCATAATTAAATCGTCACGTGTCATGTGTGCAAGTTCAGGTAAAATTTCTGGATCGGGATTGGACAGAGCAAAAACCACGGGTTGTGTTGCCATTGTTGCGAGTATATCGGATGACAATAAATCAGGGCCAGAAACACCGATGAAAACGTCTGCACCATCCATTGCATCGGCAAGTGTGCGTTTGTCGGTGTGCACGGCAAATGCACGTTTGTATTTATTTAAATCATCACGATCGGCATGAATGATACCTTTGCGATCGATCATAAAAAGTTTTTCTGGATCAGCGCCTAAACCCTGTAACAATTTCATTGAAGCAATGCCGGCAGCACCCGCACCTAAACAAACCACGCGCACATCTTCAATTTTCTTATGCTGAATTTCTAACGCATTTAATAAAGCGGCAGCAATAATAATGGCGGTGCCGTGCTGGTCATCATGAAACACAGGGATATCGAGTTGTTCGATTAATGCTTCTTCAATTTCAAAACAGGCAGGCGCAGCAATATCTTCCAAATTGATGCCGCCAAAAGTAGGTGCAATATTTTTTACGGTTTTAATAAAGTCTTCCGTTGAATCCGCATTCACTTCTATATCAAAAACGTCGATATCTGCAAACGCTTTAAACAAAACGCCTTTGCCTTCCATAACCGGTTTGCCTGCAAGCGCACCAATGTTGCCAAGACCAAGCACCGCGGTGCCATCGGTTATTACAGCAACCAAATTTCCTTTTGCGGTGTAATCATAAGCGGCTTCTTCATCACGATGAATCGCTCGGCAAGGCTCTGCGACACCGGGGGTGTAGGCGAGCGAAAGGTCTAACTGCGTTTCGCATGGTTTGGTGATTTCAATCGCAATTTTTCCAGGCTTAGGGTTTGCGTGGTAATCCAGTGCTTGTTGCTTGGTTTGTTTTGTGAAGCGTGTCGGCATGTTGGCGGTTGTGTTCGGCTGATCGAAAAGAGCCGCTATATTAGCATTTCTGCCATTTGAATTCGAATAAAGCGCATTCGAGTTGCGGCTATGTTGAGCAGGGGACTAAATACTATGGACATAAAAAAAGACGCTATACAGCGTCTTTTCTACAGGCATAAGGTTGTTATCAGCCTTTATTGCCGAAACGTTTGTTGAATTTATCGATTTGACCTGCAGAATCAAGAATTTTCTGTTTGCCGGTATAAAAAGGGTGGCATTCAGAACAGACATCAATAGTCATATCGTCTTTACCATAGGTAGAACGTGTGGTGAATGCATTGCCACAGCTGCATTTAACGTTTACGTCGTTGTATTTCGGATGGATATCAGCTTTCATGTTGGTCTACCTGTGTTTTATATCTTTTTCAAAGTGTGCTGGAGTTTGACCAGTACGTGATCCTAAATTATCGTTCTTTGCCACCGTTTAACAACTTAGCAACGTTCAAATGGCTGAAAAAATAGGGAGTGAATTTTACCTGTATCCAGTAATAGAGGCAAGTGCTTATTTAGTCGGTTGGTTGTATCGATAGTAGCAGCGATAAAGCAGAGTTTTGTAGAATATCGCTGGAATTTCGTTGCCGTTCATCCATACTGTGTGGACACATAAAATGAATGTATGTAGATAAATTCTAAGGGAGTTTAAGGAAAGTAGATGAAATTTAAAATTATAATGATGTTAGCAGCATTGGTAGGGTTAGCGGTAACGCCTATGGTTATGATGGGTAAGTTTGATCCAATGGCGTTTTTTGGTGGTGGTCTTTCCGAGTTTGAAAAATTAAAATCCAAAGCACCTAAAGGGCTTAGTAGTGTGGTGACTGATGAAAAGGTTCAAATTTATAAATGGCGTGATAAAAACGGTGTGATGCAATTTAGTAATACACCACCACCAGATTCAATAAAGGGTGAGAGAATCGAATTGAATCCGAATAGCAATGTTATTCAGGCTATTAAAATTGAAAAGAAAAAAGAGGTTAAAAAAGAAGCCAGTGTCAAAGCACCTGGCCCTTATTCCGTAAAAGGCATGAAGAAAGTGATGGATGATGCAAGAGGCGTTGAAGACCTTTTGAAAAGCCGTCATGAAAATCAGCAGAAGATGCTAAAAGATCTTTAGGGGTTTTTCTTGTCGCCAACTTAAACAAGCTGTTCAAGAATATCATTTAGAAACAGAAAGCCCTGTTCGCTAGTGCTGATTTTTTTATCATCGACTATTAACAGTGAAGGATCAATGTTTTTAATCGCATGATGTAGTGCTTCATTACTAAGCCCAGTATGCTTTTTAAATGTATTGAGATCACAGCCATTTTTCAATCGCAACGCATTAAGTAAAAATTCAAATATAATATCTTTCTCTGTTAATAGCTGTTCGCCAGAGATGGCGTTATTTTTTAGTGTTTCTTCTATGTACTGTTTTGGCTGGCGATGTTTCCATCGACGGTTTATTTTTAACTTGTTTGTTTCAGAATTTTTTCTGGTTATTTTCCCATGCGCGCCAGCACCGATACCAATATAGTCACCGAATTCCCAGTAATTTATATTGTGTAAACTCTTTGTATTAAAGGCATTATCTATTTTAGCGTAAGCGGATATTTCATATTGAGAATAATTTTTTTCTGTCAAAATAGTTTGACATTGTGTTTGCATTTCCCAAAGTGAATCGCTTTCAGGTAAAACGGGTGTGTGTTTATGAAAGTAGGTGTTTTCTTCAATGGTTAACTGGTAATGCGAAATATGATTTGGCTGAAAGTTGCATGCGGTTTCTATATCGTCAATGGCTTGTTGAGTAGTTTGTTGTGGTAGGCCAAACATCAAATCTAAATTAAAGTTTTTAAAGCCTGCATGTTTGGCCGTTTCTATCGCGCGTAATGCCTGGTTTTTATCGTGTATGCGACCGAGTATTTTTAAATGTTTGTCATTGAAACTTTGAATGCCGATGGAGAGTCGGTTTACCCCAGCGTTTCTGAATCCAGTAAATTTTTTTTGTTCAAACGTACCGGGATTTGCTTCCAGTGTTATTTCAATTTTATCTTTTCCTGTTGCGTCAAACTTAAATAAAGTTTTTGCATGTGTGATTATTTTTTCAATGGAATCGGCAGAAAATAAACTGGGCGTGCCACCGCCAAAAAAAATACTGTTGAGTTTTCGCCCAGAGCAATGTTGATATTCTTCATCTAAATCAATAAGCAGTGCTTTGACATAACTATCTTCATCAAAAGATGCATTTTTTTCATGTGAATTAAAATCACAATAAGGGCATTTTTTTACACACCAGGGTATGTGGATATAAAGGCTTAGAGGAATATTGTTTTTCACGGAGATTGTTTGAAGCTTGCCTGATGATAATTTGGCGAGATTAAAATGCTTAAGAAAAGTTTAACGGGAACAAAAAAAGAGGCATAACTTTACCAGTTATGCCTCCGTTTATGTATTTAAGATGTACCGCCCCTGGAAGAGACAGATTAGTAGTCTAGTACCGCCAAACGCAGCGTGATGATAATGAGGGATAGGCTGGCGAATAATACTGTGTATGTTAGTGCATCAAATATCATGAGGATGCTCCTTTATTATAGTTAGTGATGCATATTAGTATAGCTTAATATATTAAAGTTCAATAGCATTTGGATGGTCAATGACTGGTTTTGTGATGAGGTCGATGAACTGCAACTGATCGAATATATATTCTATAATTTCAACAGCTTATGAAACCTCCAAAAGACTGCCGGCGATAACATAGACTAATGTCTGTTAAAAAGTAGACTTTAAGTGCTGTCACGGGAGGCGGCATTCAGCCGTTTTTGAAGCCAAATGATCAATAAAATACCGGGAAGGGCAATCACTGTGCAGAACAGGAAGAAGCCTGACCAGCCGAATGCACCCACCATATAACCGGTTGGGGCGGCAGCAAATACGCGTGGCATTCCCATAAAACTGGTTAACAGGGCGAATTGCGTCGCGGTAAATCGTTTGTCGGTGAGACTAGCGATAAAACCGATGTAAGCGGCGGTGCCTAAACCCGCGCTTAGATTTTCAAAAGCAATAACAGCGGTGAGTACCCATATATCGTGGCCGACATAAGCCAGCCAGATAAACCCGGCAGTGGAAACGGCCTGCAGTACGCCAAACCAGAGTAGACACTTATAAATACCATGGCGCATAACCAGGACGCCGCCGAGAAATGTACCGGCTATTGTTATTGGAAAGCCAAAGATTTTTACGATGGCTGCGATTTCGGATTTTGTAAAACCTAAATCCAGATAGAAGGGTATGGTCATTTGACCTGCCATGGTATCGCCAACTTTGTATAAAAAAACAAAGACTAAAATAATAATGGCATAATCGCGGGTAAAATATTCTTTAAAGGGATCGACTACTGCTTCCTGTAGCGATTTAGGTTTGCCGTGCTCAGAAGTTGGTTCGGGGGCAAGTAAGGT
>CAZCOZ010000085.1:6181-9688 GCA_964500555.1 uncultured Thiotrichaceae bacterium
CCTGTAGCGATTTAGGTTTGCCGTGCTCAGAAGTTGGTTCGGGGGCAAGTAAGGTTGCAACTAAGCCGGCACACATTGCCGCAGCCATAATCAAATAAACCCAATGATATTCCATGTGGTCGGCTAAAAATAAACCACCGCCGGTGGCGAGTAGCATACCGACACGATAACCGCCGACATAAAGTGAAGCCCCCATTCCCTGTTCATCATCGGCTAACGACTCACGGCGATAAGCGTCGATAACAATATCCTGACTGGCTGAAAAAAAACTCAACAACAAAGCGGCAAGTGCAGTTATGTAAAGTATTTGTGATGGGCTGGAAAAACCGAGTAAAACAATAGATGCAATCAGACAAAGTTGCCAGATCAATAACCAGCCGCGACGTCGACCCAGCAATGAAGGGGAATACCGATCCATGATCGGTGCCCAGACAAATTTCAGGGTATAAGGTAAACCGACCAGAGCGAATAAACCAATCGTGCCGAGATCAACGCCAACATCAACCATCCACGCCTGTAATAATGAGCCAGTAAGTAATAATGGTAAGCCGCCCGAAAATCCCATAACAAAAGCTAGCAACATGCGGCCTGTAAACAGGCTAGTGGTAACCTGTGCCCACGAAGTTTTATGCTGGTCGAGTTTTGGTGAGGCGTGTTTCAAATGATTGGTTTGGTATTTCTAATTATGGAATTAACTAAGAGTGTAATCGTAATCGATGATTAATGGTGAATGATCAGAAAAACGTTCATCTTTGTAAATATCGGTGCCGGTTACAAAGGGTTTTAGCTTAGGCGTAATGATCTGGTAATCAATCCGCCATCCCGTATTATTCGCCCATGCCTGCCCTCGGTTAGACCACCATGTGTATTGATCAGCCTTTTGGTTCACTACGCGAAACGCGTCAACGAAACCTGCGTCATCAAATAAGGTGTCCATCCATGCGCGTTCTTCAGGTAGAAAGCCTGAATTTTTTTGATTACCTTTCCAGTTTTTAATGTCAATTTTTTTGTGCGCGATATTCCAGTCGCCGCAAATAATAAACTCACGACGTTTACGACGCAGGCTTTGTAAATAACCCATGAAACGTTCCATGAAATCAAATTTTACTTCCTGGCGTTCTTCACTGGCTGATCCCGAATGCATATAAAGTGAAATGACACTTAGTTTCTCGAACTGAAATTCAATGAAGCGACCTTCGATATCAATATCGTGCCAGCCAATACCTTTGGTGATTTTTTTTGGTTTGACTTTGCTGTAAATCGCCACGCCACTGTAACCTTTTTTTACCGCGTCGTGGTATTCACAGAAATAACCTCTGGGATGAAATATTTCGTCAGTCAGTTGATGAACCTGAGCTTTGGTCTCCTGAATGCAAACCACATCGGGTTCGACTTTTTTTATCCAGTCAAAAAAACCTTTTCTCGCCGCGGCGCGAATCCCATTGGTGTTAGCAGAAATAATACGCATGAAGATTTATATAGTGAGTTGAGTAAGTGAGCTTTGTAAGAGCTGTCCTATGACCTGTCTATAATACCTGAATTTGGCATCACTGTTACGGTGACGGTATAAAATCACGTATACTTCATAGTAATAAATATGAGCAATAAGGCAATAAATAGTGTGTGATGGAAGCGAAGTAATGCAAGAAAATAAAAAAAGATTTATCGAGCTAGCAATTAAATATCAGGTGCTAAAGTTTGGCGAGTTCACCTTAAAGTCAGGTCGAGTCAGCCCGTATTTTTTTAACGCAGGTTTATTTAATAGTGGTTATGCTCTGGCTGAGTTAGGCAGTTGTTACGCGCAAGCCATTATTGAAAATGAAATTGATTATGAGGTCATGTTTGGTCCCGCCTACAAAGGTATTCCGTTGGTTGCAGCGATCGTTTTCGCATTGTCGGTCAATCACGGTATTGATAAACCCTATGCGTTTAATCGTAAAGAGGCTAAAGACCACGGTGAAGGCGGTTTAATAGTTGGCGCGCAATTAAGTGGCAATGTTTTAATCGTTGATGATGTTATTACTGCTGGCACCGCCATTCGCGAAGCCGTCGATATCATTAGTGATGAAGGTGCGAAAACCTCAGCAGTGCTGATTGCATTAGATAGACAGGAAAAAGGTCAGGCTGATTTATCTGCCATTCAGGAAGTGCAGCGTGATTACGGTATTGAGGTTTTCAGTATTATTACGTTGGCGGATTTAATTGATTATTTGGCTAATAATGATTCAAATGATGCTCCAGTCGGTCAATATCTTGATGCGATGAAGGAGTACCGTCAGCAGTACGGTATTTAATGCAGGTCTGTTTTTGTTTCGTATTGTTGAAGTATAGGGATGAGTTCGCTGGTGTGTCGAATTAAGCCATCAATATTTTTTATAGAAGCTTTAATGAGTATGAAAAGTAAATAAAATTAAAGTTGATGCAGGCTTCGGTCGAGTTACTACATAGAATAAGTCGATTTAAATATGTAGGAATAAATTATGAATGAAGCAGCAATTGATCCCGGTTTTGAGTTTGTTCAGCGATTAGCCGTTGAATTAGCAGGCGATGACTTCAGTTTGCCGCCTTTTCCTGAGACGGCGCTTCGCGTTCAGGATGCGTTAAAGGATCCTGATGTTTCAATAGAATTGCTCAGTTCCATCGTTCTTTCAGAGCCAGTGCTGACAGTGAAACTACTGAGAATGGCTAACTCTGCCATGATGCAGCGTGGACCGTTGGAAGTGACGGATGTCAAAGTTGCGATTTCACGAATTGGTATCAATATGGTACAGAGTGCTGCGATAGCGCTAGCTGCCGATGAGGCCTTTCGCGCACCGGAAGGAAGTTTGTTGAGTGCGCGTTTAAGTAAAGCGAGAAGGCACAGTATTAAAGTGTGTGCATTGGCTTATGTGCTTGCAAAAAAAGTGAAAGATGTGGGTAGTCCAGACGATGCAATGCTCGCGGGGTTGTTGCATTCCATTGGTAAGTTTTACATTCTGGCGCGAGCAGAGGACTCTCCGGAGTTGGTTGCTAATGAGCGCGCGTTAGAGCAATTGATAAATGACTGGTACACCGGTGTTGGTCGAGCAATCGTTGAGTCCTGGGGTTTTCCTGCGCACATCGTTGATGCGGTGGATGAACATGAATTGCTTGATCGAGAAAGGGTCGGCCATGCTGATATCACTGATATTATTGTTGTCGCAAATGTGCTTGCCAGGGCCGGTGAATTTGAGGATAAAAGTCAGGCTGCGGAAGACTTGGGGCTCGATCAAATGCCGTCATTAACACGGATGCATTTTGATGGTGAAGCGGTACTGGATTTTATTGAAGAGTCAGAAGAAGACATGAATTCGATGATGTCGGCATTGTCTGGCGGATAACGTTGAAAAATTGCACTGATATATTAAATTGAATTACTGCGGTTTAGTGTATCGGCGCAATTAATCAGAGTTGCCTTAAATTTGTTATAACAGAACTAAATTATCGCGATGAATTAATTCTTCTTCATCGACATAGCCTAAAATATTT
>CAZCOZ010000086.1:0-9579 GCA_964500555.1 uncultured Thiotrichaceae bacterium
TTTTTTCAGTGACTTATCGTGATTTCTGTTCGCTTATTGGTAGAAAGATTGTATTACGTAAAGTTCGTTTTATTTTTTCCAACTGATTCTATCGATTGTTGAGAAATTGTCGAGCCTGAAACGGCGCAAACACTATATAATTGTGTGCATATTTGAGTTATTTCACCTTTTTCGGCAATAATTACCCTAACAACGTAAAAATGACGTAAAAAACGGTGTGAAGAATACCGTAGAAAACGTCGTAATAGAATAATAAAAAGTCGTTTTTGGATCACGTTTTGGATTAAACCCTATTTATGCCTTACCGCTCCCATGTTGCCGATCATTCGTATGAAGCGAGGATATTTAAGTTTCGTGCGCTGGTCGCGGCCATTTTCTGCTTACTTTTGCTGGGCACGTTGTTATTTCGTCTTGCCTGGCTACAAATTGTTGATTATGACCACTTTGCCGATTTATCAGAGAATAACCGAATCCGCCTGATGGCTCTGCCGCCGACGCGTGGTTTGATTTTTGATCGAAATGGCGTGGTGCTGGCTGAGAATAAACCAACCTATCATCTGGAGATTATCCCCGAACAAGTCGACGATATGGCGCAGACACTCGCAGGTCTGGCTGAAATTGTCACCTTGACGGAAGCCAATATTGAGGCATTTAAAGAGCAGCTACGTGTCCGTCGCTCATTCCAGCGTATTTCCTTACGTAGTCGCCTTAGTGAAGATGAGGTGGCTGTTTTAGCGGTAAATCGACATCGGTTCCCCGGTATGGATATTAATGCACGTTTAACGCGCTTTTATCCTCAAGGCCTTATCGTCGGGCATGCCGTGGGTTACGTGGGTCGAATTAACCAGAAAGAATTGGGGCTGATTGATAAAGGTAATTATCGCGGTACGACATATATCGGCAAAACAGGTCTGGAGAAATATTACGAAACCGAATTACACGGCGAAGTCGGTCGGCAAAAAGTTGAAGTGAATGCGCAAGGCAGGGTGTTGCGTATTCTTGAGAAAGTGCCGTCGGTATCGGGTAATGACCTGGTATTGAATCTCGATGTTGAATTACAAAAAATGGCTGATGAAGCGCTCGGCGATTTGGCCGGTTCGGTGATAGCGATTGAACCGCGCACCGGTGCCGTGGTGGTTTTCGTTAGCAAACCTGAATACGATCCGAATTTATTTGTACATGGCATTACTCACAAAGACTATGATGAACTGCAGTATGGTGTTGATAAGCCATTGTTTAACAGGGCGTTATTTGGTCAGTATCCACCAGCATCTACATTAAAGCCTTTTATAGGACTGGCGGGTATTGAGCAGCATCAGTTTGGTGTGGGAGAGTCTATCTTTTGCCGGGGGCACTTTTTACTTCCGGGTGATGCGACTGAGCGTAAGTATCGTGACTGGAAAAGGTCGGGTCATGGTACGGTAGCGCTCACCGAGGCAGTGGAGCAATCGTGCGATGTCTACTTCTATGAATTAGCTTATCGCATGGGCATTGATCGTATGCATGATTTTTTATTGCAGTTTGGTTTTGGCGAACGCACCGGGATTGATTTGTTGAGTGAGCGCAAAGGTCTGTTGCCGTCGACTGAATGGAAAAAGGAAACATATGGAAGAGTCTGGTATCCCGGTGAAACCTTAATTGCTGGAATTGGTCAAGGTTATGTGTTGTCGACACCTGTGCAGTTGGCGGTAGCAACAGCGGCGTTGGCAAGCAGGGGTGAAAAAATTGTACCGCGATTATTGAAAGAGATTCACAATTCAAGGGACAGCACGATTAAGAAGCGCGAGCCGTCAGTAACCATGATTCAGTTAAACCAGGAAAATCACTGGGATGTGATCTTTAATGCCATGCAACGAGTAGTACACGGAAAACGTGGAACGGCACGCGCAACAGGCTGGGGTATGAAATTTAAAATGGCGGGTAAAACCGGTACTGCACAAGTTTTCGGTATTGCGCAAGATGAAGAATACGATGCAGAAACGATAGCGAAAAAATTACGTGACCATGCTTTATTTATGGGTTTCGGCCCAGCTGAAGACCCTGTGCTTGCGGTTGTAATTGTTGCGGAAAATGGTGAACATGGCAGTAAAATGGCGCCGATAGCAAAACAGTTAATCACGCGTTATCTGGAAAAATATATAAATCCTGAACAATATACACGTTCTGAAAAAGATGCAGTGCCTTAGAGAATATGGAAAATATGTGTCCACCTGAAAAATATAAAAGAAAATATGAAAACGCCTAGTTCGCAGTTTTTTGAATCAGAGTATCAAAGCAGAAGCGCGCGTTTTTTGCAGTTTCTGCATATTGATACCACGCTGCTTGTGAGTTTGTTGATTTTAATGGCGGCCGGTTTAGGTATTTTATACAGTGCTGCAGATGGTTCGGTTGATTTGATTAATCGGCAGATTGTGCGTTTGGCGATTGCATTTGTGGTTATGTTCATCGTCGCGCAAATTCCACAACAGCAGTTGTACCTGTGGGCACCCTGGTTGTTTGCAGCAGGTATTATTTTGCTTATTCTGGTGTTGGTGGCAGGTGATGTCGGTAAGGGGGCGCAGCGTTGGTTAAATCTTTATGTGATTCGTTTTCAACCGTCTGAAATGATGAAGCTGGTGACGCCAATGATGATTGCGTGGTATTTGTGTGAAAAGCCCTTTCCACCGAAAATCACCTCGCTATTAATTTCGCTTGGTCTGGTGATTCTGCCGACCGTACTGATTGCAAGACAGCCGGATTTAGGTACTGCATTACTGGTCGCAGCAGCAGGCTTTTTTGTGGTATTTTTTGGTGGTATTCGCTGGAGAGTATTGTTGGGTGCTGTGTTTGGTATGCTGGCGTTAGCACCTGTGCTCTGGCACTTTATGCACGACTATCAGAAACAGCGGGTATTCACCTTATTCAATCCAGAAAGCGATCCTCTGGGTTCGGGGTATCATATTATTCAGTCGATGATTGCGATAGGTTCGGGTGGTATATATGGCAAAGGCTGGTTAAATGGTACGCAGTCGCAATTAGACTTTATTCCAGAGCGCACAACGGACTTTATCTATGCCGTTTTTGCGGAAGAATTTGGTATCATGGGAGCAATCGTTTTACTGTCGTTGTATGCCTTTATTATTATCCGTGGTTTGTACATAGCGGCGAATGCCAACGACAGCTTTGGGCGCTTATTAGCAGGCAGTTTGAGTCTGACATTTTTTGTTTATTTGTTTGTTAATGTTGGTATGGTTACCGGGATTTTGCCAGTGGTTGGTGTGCCATTACCGCTGGTGAGTTATGGCGGTACTTCAATGGTAACGTTAATGGCAGGTTTTGGTATGTTAATGTCAATTAGTACGAATCGACGGTTGGTTGTTAAGTAGCGGATTATGAAAATAATTAATAAGATCATTAAGAAGTGTGACTATAGAAAATTTTGGGGAACGTAATAATAATGAAAACGGTATTGATAAAGACGATGTTGATAAAAGTAGATAGTATGAAAAGTTGGCGGCAGCTAATGGCAATAGCATTAGCTTGTCTTTGTTTGTTTCAAATGAATGTTGTTCAGGCAAAAACAAAATTTGATTATTCGCAGCGCCAGGAAGTAAAGCAGTTTATAGATGAGATGGTTGAAGACCATGACTATGACCGCGCCTATTTAACGAATAAATTTGCAAATGCCTATCGGCTGGAAAGTATTTTAGAATCTATTGCAAAACCAGCAGAAAAAAAATTGACCTGGAAACGCTACCGGCCCATTTTTGTCACAGATAAACGCAGTGAAAAAGGTGTTGAATTTGTAAAAAAATATCGAAATATTTTAGAAAGAGCAGAAAAAGTATACGGTGTGCCTGTTGAAATTATCGCGGCAATTATTGGAGTAGAAACGTATTACGGAAAGCTTACTGGGAAACACACGGTGTTCGATTCGTTAACAACGTTAGGTTTTGATTATCCACCGCGAAGTAAATTTTTTAAAAGTGAATTAAAACAGTTTTTGTTATTATCGAAAGAAGAAAATATCAGCGTTGATGAGATGACAGGGTCTTATGCCGGAGCAATGGGAATGCCGCAATTTATCTCAAGCAGTTATCGCCATTTTGCGGTGGACTTTGATGGCGATGGCAAGCGTGATTTATGGAATAGCCTGCCCGACGTGATTGGCAGTGTGGCAAATTATTTTAGTGTGCATGGCTGGAAGCAGGGTGAGAGTGTCGCCTTTCCAGCAACGGTTGCGGATGTCTCCATTGTTAAAGAAAAAAACTCACTAAAACCGTATGAAACTATTTCTACGTTTAAAAAGCAGGGTGTTACGTTCAAAAACATATCGGACGGAAGAGATGTTGCTGAATCAAGTAGAGCAACGTTATTAAAGTTAGAAGGTAAAAAAGGTCTTGAGTATTGGTTGGGTCTGGATAACTTTTATGTGATAACGCGTTATAACCATAGCGTTTTATATGCGATGGCTGTGTTGCAGCTTAGTGAAAAAATAAAAGCAGGTTTAATGCGTTGAGTGATGCGCTAAGAAGAATTGAATTTGTTAAAAAATAAAATAAAACAATGTGATCGCTGTAAAATTTAGAGAGCGTAATTAAAAAGGGTGTATAGGAAAAAATGAGTGGTAAAAAAATTAAGTTAACAGTAAGAATAACAGCAAAAAAATATTTGCCAATGTGTTTTATGTTCTCATTGCTTACCAGTTGTGGCATATATGAAGTAAGGGATGGCGCGCCGTCGAATTACACTAAAAAATGGGACGAGATTTCAGATGCTGTCCCCGTTGCTGTGACACCGAGTAAATACGGTAATCCAGACAGTTATGAGGTATTCGGTAAGCGGTATTACACGCTTGATTCAGCGCAGGGTTTTAGTGAAAAGGGTATTGCGTCCTGGTACGGTAAAAAATTTCATGGGCAGCGTACATCCAGCGGTGAAGTGTATGACATGTATGCCATGACAGCGGCGCACAAAACATTACCAATTCCTGTCTTTGTCGAAGTAAGTAACTTAGATAATGGGCGTAAGGCAATCGTTAAAGTTAATGACCGCGGCCCTTTTCATGAAGGACGAGTGATTGATCTATCTTATGCGGCTGCTACCAGGTTGGGTGTGGCGGCAACGGGTACAGCAAATGTTTCTATTCGCGTTGTTGATAATAGTGTTGCTGATAAGAAGGGTGATTTTTTATCTGACGGATCAATAATAGATGATGTGAAGAAACCATCGGTTATAAGTGACAAATTGTTTATACAGGTGGCAGCATTTTCAGATGAATCTAATGCAATAGGTTTTTTGCGAAAACTACATGATGAAGGTTTTCGTGATGTGAGAATGTATATTGAAAGCAAAGCGAACAACCCAGTTTATCGTGTAAAGATTGGTCCATTACCATCGAAAAGTGTTGCGCAGAAAGTTTTGGCTGAGCTTGAGCAAAAAAGTCATCAAAATTTAAAAATTATTAAGGTTAATTAGGGTAAATGCAGTGAATGTAAAATTTTCTTTTTCAAAAATATTATTTCTATCAACGTTATTGTTTGCGTCTTTATTTGTTATAAGCGGCGCAAATTCTGCATTTGCAGCCAAGCCCATTCCTAAAGCGCCGGATGTTGCGGCAAAAAGTTATTACGTGGTTGATTTCACCAGCGGTCAGGTATTGGCAGAAAAAAAACCGGACATGCAGGTTGAGCCAGCGAGTATTACCAAGTTGATGACCGCTTATATTGTTTATAAAGAGATAGCGGAAGATCGTTTAAGTCTGCAGGATATGGTGGAAATTAGTGAAACCGCATGGCGAATGGGCGGTTCGCGAATGTATCTTGAGGTGAACACAAAAGTGTCCGTACATGATTTGCTTAAAGGCGTAATTGTTCAGTCAGGTAATGATGCAAGCGTTGCTTTGGCTGAGCATGTTGCGGGTAGTGAAAATGCTTTTGTGCAATTGATGAACCAGTATGCGACAGAGCTCGGCATGGACAATACCAATTTTATGAATAGTACAGGTTGGCCTGATCCACAGCATCTAACAACAGCGCGTGATGTTGCTATTTTGGCAGCAACAATTATTCGAGAATTTCCAGAGCGTTATGTGTGGTATTCAGAAAAAGAATTTACCTATAATAAAATTAAACAGTACAACCGCAATAAATTATTATGGCGTGACAGCAGTGTGGATGGTTTGAAAACAGGTCATACTGAATCAGCAGGTTATTGTCTGGTGTCCTCTGCGATGCGTTCAGATATGCGCATTATTTCGGTGGTTCTTGGTACGGCCGATAAAAAAACGCGCGCGAGTGTTAGTCAAACATTATTAAACTACGGTTTTCGTTATTACGAATCGCACACCTTGTATGATGCAGGTGAAGTGCTGAGCAAGCCGCGAATCTGGAAAGGTGAGATTGGCTTTTTAAATGTGGGTATAGTTGATGAGCTTTCAATAACAATTCCACGTGGTGCTTACGATAATCTTGATGCCAGTATGGATATTGATAAAGATATTGAGGCGCCCGTTTCAAAGGGGCAGAAGTTAGGCGTGGTAAATATTTCTCTGGATGGAAAATTATTGCAAACAATACCGCTTGTTGCGCTGGAAACAGTTAACAAAGGTAGTTTGATACAAGTAGCAAAAGATTACTTTTTACGATTAATTAATCTCGATTAAATTGAGATTAATTAAGAGCTAATAATAAAGGTTGTTACCGAAATTACTGCTTCGAATTGAAGGTGGATAGATGACGCCAGATATAGTTTATTTAAACGGTTTGTACGCACCGATAGAAAACGCAAAAATTTCGGTGATGGATCGAGGTTTTCTTTTTGGCGATGGTGTTTACGAAGTTATCCCTGTGTTTGGTGGCAAGCTTTTACGTTTAGATGAACATTTGGCGCGACTGCACAATAGTTTAAATCGCATAAGTTTATTAAACCCTCATAACGATAATGAGTGGCAACAAATATTTTTAAATTTGTTAGAGAAAAATGCAGGTGATGATCGTGCCGTTTATCTACAAATATCGCGTGGCGCTTATGAAAAACGCGATTTAAGTATTCGGGCAGATAGTGCGCTACATACGCCGCCCACTGTTTTTGCGATGGTGTTGCAGGTAACGCCGCCAGATATTGATGTGTTGTCTGCAGGGATTTCCGTCATCACTGTGGATGATTTTCGCTGGAATGCCTGTGATATTAAATCAACATCGTTAGTTGCTGGTGTTATGTTGCGCGAACAGGCATCTGAAGCGGGTGTCGATGATGCAATATTAATTAAAAACGGGTTGGTCACCGAAGGCACGGCAAGCAATGTTTTTTTAGTTAAAGATGGCGTATTGGTAACACCACCCACGGGTCGAAATTTACTGCCGGGTATAACGCGTGATTTGGTCATTGAGCTGGCCATTGAATTGGCAAAAAACGACACCATTAAGTTTGAAGAAAGAGAAATAAAAGAAAACGAGTTATCGATAGCAGATGAAATCTGGATGACCAGTTCAACGCGAGAAATCGCCCCCGTGATTCGTTTGAATGATCATATGGTTGGTAAAGGTGTGGCAGGTGAGCATTGGAAACAAATGATAGATCTATATCAGGACTGCAAACAAAAATTGCGGCGATAGTTCTCCTGGTATTAATTAATTCAGGTTAAACATGAGTAACGACAAAGAAATAAAATTTCACGATTTAAGTCTAGAAGAAGGTGAAACCTTATTAGAGTTCCCTTGCGAATTTCCTGTTAAAGCAATGGGGCTAACTTGTGAGCAACTGGAAATAGCTGTTATCGAAATAATAAATCGCCACGTAAATGATTTAGGTGAAGGCGCGGTGAAAATGAAGCCAAGTAAAAACGGTAAATATACTGCTATTACTATAACTATTACCGCGCACAGCAAAAAACAGCTCGATGCTATTTATATTGATCTCACTGATTGTGAGCATGTTTCTATTGCGCTTTGATCTGCGTCTTAAATCTGTGCCTTAAATCTTCATTCCAAATCTATCTGAAAAAATATGTCTATCGTTGTGCATCATCTCGGTAAAGTGCCTTATAGCGAGGCATGGCAAAAAATGCAGGATTTCACAAACTCGCGTAACGAAGATACTGCTGATGAGTTCTGGTTTCTGCAACATCCACCTGTCTACACCATGGGGAAAAATGCCAAATCAGAACATTTGCTAGCACCTGATAATATCCCTGTGGTGAATTCTGACCGTGGTGGACAGGTGACTTATCATGGCCCAGGTCAGCTGGTGGTTTATACCTTGCTAGACCTTAAGCGGTTAAAAATCGGCGTGCGTGATTTGGTCACGCTAATTGAAAAGACATTAATTGAATTGCTCGATGATTATGATATCGCTGCTAACGCCAGATCGGATGCCCCGGGTGTTTATGTAAATAATGCTAAAATAGCGGCACTGGGTTTACGGATTCGCAAAGGTTGCAGCTTTCACGGTTTAGCGTTGAATGTTGATATGGATCTTGAGCCGTTTAGCCGAATTAACCCCTGTGGTTATGAAGGTTTGGAAATAACCCAGCTTAAAAATTTCATCGAAGACGTAGAAATGGATGAAGTTGTTGCTGATTTACAGCAACGTCTAATGAATAATATTTTATCTCACGCACAGTAATAACGTAATGAATAAACAAGCAAACAGCACATTGAAAAAAAGTAACAAAGTTATTACTGGTGAGAAACTGAAAGGTGCAGAAAAAGTTGCGCGCATCCCTATTAAAGTCGAACAACCTAAAACATTGTTGCGTAAGCCATCATGGATTCGTGCCAAGTCACCGTTTCATCCTAATGTGAAAAAATTAAAATCGGTTTTGCGTGAGCAAAAATTGCATACCGTTTGTGAAGAAGCAGCATGTCCCAATTTAGGTGAATGTTTTGGCAAAGGCACGGCAACGTTTATGATAATGGGCGACATCTGTACGCGTCGTTGTCCGTTTTGCGATGTTGGCCATGGTCGTCCAAATCCATTAGATGAAAACGAGCCGCAGCATCTAGCTGAAACAATAAAAGCCATGAATTTGTCTTACGTTGTTATTACCTCGGTTGATCGTGATGATTTACGTGATGGTGGTTCATCGCATTTTGTGCAGTGCATTGAAAAAACACGTGAACTAAATCCACAAACAGAAATAGAAATTTTAGTGCCAGACTTTCGTGGTCGCATGGATGTAGCTTTAGACATAATGAATGCCGCACCACCTGATGTGTTTAATCATAATCTGGAAACCATACCGCGTTTATATAAACAGTGCCGCCCGGGTTCCGATTATCAATGGTCGTTAGATTTATTAAAACGTTTCAAACAAAAGCATCCAACGGTAAAAACAAAGTCAGGTTTGATGTTGGGTTTAGGTGAAACATTAGAAGAAGTAATAGAAGTTATGCAGGATATGCGTGCGCATAACGTAGAAATGTTAACGCTAGGGCAATATTTGCAGCCGAGTAAACATCATCTGGCCGTGCAGCGTTACGTGCCGCCAGAAGAATTCGATGAGTTGTACGAAAAAGGCATGGCGCTAGGTTTTAAACATGTCGCCAGCGGGCCGATGGTACGTTCATCGTATCACGCAGATTTGCAGGCGCATGGTGA